>JAQGMY010000312.1 GCA_028292105.1 Ramlibacter sp. | reverse complement strand
ATGTAGGAGCCGTACTGGCTGCACAGGAAGGCGCAGGTGGCGCCGAACTCGTCGGGCGTGCCGAGGCGCCTGGCGGGGACCGCGGCGCGGCGGCCCTCGAGGATGTCGTCGACGCTCTTGCCGGTCTTTTGCGACTGGCCCTGCGCCATGCCGCGAATGCGGTCGGTGTCGAACACGCCGGGCAACAGGTTGTTGATCGTGACGTTGGCCGACGCCAGCTTCGTGGTGCGCGCGACGCCGGCGACGAAGCCGGTCAGACCGCTGCGCGCGCCGTTCGACAGGCCCAGCACGTCGATCGGCGCCTTCACCGAACTGGAGGTGATGTTGACGATGCGGCCGTAGCCGCGCGCCGCCATGCCGTCGACAGTTGCCTTGATCAGCTCGATCGGCGTCAGCATGTTGGCGTCGAGCGCCTTGATCCACGCCTCGCGGTCCCATTCGCGGAAGTCGCCCGGCGGCGGGCCGCCGGCATTGGTGACGACGATGTCGTACTCCTTGTGCTTCGCAAACGCCGCGGCGCGGCCTTCCGGCGTCGTGATGTCGGCGGCGACGTGCTGCACCGCCGTGTCCTTCGGGCGCGCCGGATCGGCGATCAGCTTGTGCACGGCCGCTTCGAGGGCATCCGCGCCACGCGCCACCATGACGACGTTGACACCCTCGCGCACCAGCGCCTGCGCGCAGCCCAAGCCCAGTCCCTTGCTGGCGCCGCACACCAGCGCCCATTTGCCCGCGATACCCAGATCCATGTCGATGCCCCCGTGCGATTGAAAGAAGAACGGACCATGATACGTGCGATGCAGCGGCCCGACCCTGCCGCTTTGCGCCGCCATTCGAGATGCCGGCCTCGCAAAAAAAAACGGCGCCCGCAGGCGCCGTTGTCTTTGCGAGGCCGGGACGTCACTCTTCGACGAACGCCTCTTCCCGCTTGTTCTTCACCGCCGGGAGCAGCACGATGATCACGAGCAGGACCGCGGCGGCCAGCAGGCCGGCCGACAGCGGACGGCTGACGAACACGCTCCAGTCGCCGCGCGAGAGCAGCAGGGCGCGGCGCAGGTTCTCTTCCATCATCGGGCCCAGGATGAAGCCGAGCAGCAGCGGCGCCGGCTCGCAGCCGATCTTGATGAAGCCGTAGCCGATCACGCCGAAGGCCGCCACCATCCAGATGTCGAAGGTGTTGTTGTTCGTGGAGTAGACGCCGATGGCGCAGAACAGCACGATGGCCGGGAACAGCCAGCGGTAGGGAATGGTCAGGAACTTGATCCAGATGCCGATCAGCGGCAGGTTCAGCACGATCAGCATCAGGTTGCCGATCCACATGGAAGCGATCAGGCCCCAGAACAGCTGCGGATTGCTGGTCATCACCTGCGGGCCCGGCTGGATGTTGTGGATGGTCATCGCGCCGACCATCAGCGCCATCACGGCGTTCGGCGGGATGCCGAGCGTCAGCAGTGGGATGAAGGAGGTCTGCGCGCCGGCGTTGTTGGCCGCTTCAGGCGCGGCGACGCCGCGGATGTTGCCCTTGCCGAAAGGCACTTCGCCCGGACGGAGCTTGGTCTTCTTTTCGATCGTGTAGGCCGCGAACGCCGAGAGCAGCGCCCCGCCGCCGGGCAGGATGCCGAGCGCGCAGCCCAGCGCAGTGCCACGCAGCACGGCCGGAATCATGTTGCGGAAGTCTTCCTTGGTCGGGAACAAGCCCGTCACCTTGGCCGTGAACACTTCCCGGTCTTCCTCGCTCTGGCCGAGGTTCGAGATGATTTCGCCGTAGCCGAACACGCCCATGGCGATCGTGATGAAGCCGATGCCGTCGGTCAGTTCCGGGATGTCGAACGAGAAGCGGGCGACGCCGGAGTTGACGTCGGTGCCCACCAGCCCGAGCAGCAGGCCCAGCACGATCATGCCGATGGCCTTGATCAGGGAACCCGAGGCCAGCACCACGGCGCCGATCAGGCCCAGCACCATCAGCGAGAAGTATTCGGCGGGGCCGAACTTGAAGGCGACTTCCGTCAGCGGCGCGGCAAAGGCGGCCAGGATCAGCGTGCCGACGCAGCCGGCAAAGAACGATCCGAGGCCGGCGGCGGCCAGCGCAGGGCCTGCGCGGCCCTGCCTTGCCATCTGGTAGCCGTCGATCACTGTCACGACCGAGGACGATTCGCCCGGCAGGTTCACCAGGATGGCCGTCGTGGAGCCGCCGTACTGGGCGCCGTAATAGATGCCGGCCAGCATGATCAGCGCCGACACCGGAGGCAGCGCGTAGGTCGCGGGCAGCAGCATGGCGATGGTCGCCACGGGGCCGATGCCGGGGAGCACGCCGATCAGCGTGCCCAGCACGCAGCCGATGAAGGCGTACAGCAGGTTGATCGGCGTGAAGGCGACGCCGAAGCCGAGGGAGAGGTTGCTAATGAGATCCATGTTCTTGTTCCTCTCAACCGCTGATGAAGCTGGGCCACACCGGGAACTGCAGTTTGAGCAGCACGATGAAGGCGAGATAGCTGCCGATCGAGAGAACGGTGGCGAGGATCGCCACTTCCTTGACCTTGAACTCTTCGCCCGCCATGGCAGCGACGAAGGTGAGCGCGATGATGGCGACGATCAGGCCCATCGCCGGGATGCCCAGCTTGGGCAAGCCGCCCAGCAGGACACCGAACACCAGGTTGGAAGCGATGATGTAGAACAGCGGCTTCCAGGCGGCGGAACCGATCTTCTCGCCGTCTTCGGTTTCCACCACCAGCGCTTCGAAGGTCACGAACAGACCGATCAACGCCAGCAGGATGCCCAGCATGAGCGGGAAATAACCGGGGCCCATCCGGGCCCCCTCACCAACGGTGTAACTGGTGGCGCCCCATGCGAAAGCGACGCCGATGGCCAGAAACATGAGCCCGGAGTAGAAATCCTTTTGGCTCTTTATTCTCATGTCTTGTCTCCAGAGAGAGGGATTTGCAACCGGCGGATTGTGCGGGCAAAGCCCCGTGTTACCGATGTGGGTTTCACCTACAACCCGTTACCTCCCCTGTGGCGCCGAAGAGACCAAGCGCGCCGAAGAGCTTCAGTCCAGCGGCGGTGTCGCGCTGAGGACCTCGTCCATGGTGGTCAGCCCCTCCGCGACGCGCAGGGCACCGGCCAGCCGCAACGGCCGCATCCCGTCGGCCACCGCCTGCCGCTTGAGCGGCCCCATGGAAGGCTCCCGCACCACCTGCTCCTTGAACGTTTCCGTGACGGACAGCAGTTCGTACAGTCCCATGCGGCCGAGGAACCCGGTCATGCGGCAGTCCACGCAGCCAACGGGCCGGTAGGGCTTCCAGGTGCCGGTGATCTTCCAGGGCTTCACGATCTCGTCGAGCGCGGCCTTGGCGGTGTCGACGTCGGGCTGGCGGCATTGCTTGCATAGCGTGCGGACCAGCCGCTGAGCCAGCACGCCGATCACCGTCGCGTTGATGAGGTAGGCCGGCACGCCGAGCTCCATCAGCCGGGCGATCGCCGAGGGTGCATCGTTGGTGTGCAGGGTCGAGAAGACGAGGTGCCCGGTCAACGCGGCCTGCACCGCCATCTCCGCTGTCGCCAGATCGCGGATCTCGCCGATCATGATGATGTCCGGGTCCTGCCGCATCAGCGCGCGCAGGCCCTCGGCGAAATCGAAGTCGAGCTGCGGCTGGACCTGCGTCTGGTTGAAGGAGGGCTCGATCATCTCGATCGGGTCCTCGATCGTGCTGACGTTCACTTCCTCGGTGGCGATGCGCTTGAGCGTGGAGTAGAGCGTGGTGGTCTTGCCCGAACCGGTCGGCCCGGTCACCAGGATGATGCCGTGCGGGCGCTTCACCAGCGCTTCCCAGCGCTGCGCGTCGTGCGGCGCGAAGCCCAGTGCATCGAGATCCTTGACCGCCGTGTCCGGATCGAAGATCCGCATCACCATCTTCTCGCCGAAGGCCGTGGGCAGCGTCGACAGCCGCATCTCCACCTCGTCGCCGCGCGGGTTGCGCGTCTTGATGCGGCCGTCCTGCGGCCGGCGGCGCTCGACGACGTCCATGCGGCCCAGCAACTTGATGCGCGACGTCATCGCGCTCAGCACGGTGATGGGCATCTGGTAGACGGGGTGCAGCATGCCGTCGATGCGAAAGCGGATCACCCCCTGCTCGCGCCGTGGCTCCAGGTGGATGTCGCTGGCGCGCTGGTCGAAGGCGTATTGCCACAGCCAGTCGACCACCTGCACCACGCCCTGGTCGTTGGCGTCGAGCTGCTTGTTGCTCTTGCCCAGTTCCACCAGCTGCTCGAAGCTGGCGCCGGCGTTGCCGCCGGTCTTCTGCGCCGAGCGTACGGACTTGGCCAGGGCGAAGAATTCCGCCGTGTAGCGATGGATGTCCTGCGGATTGGCCAGCACCCGGCGCACGGTGCGCCGGGCCTGCCGCTCGACCTCGTCGACCCAGTCGACCAGGAAAGGCTCCGCGGTGGCGACCACCACCTCACTGGCCGTCACCTGCACCGGCAGCACCTTGTGTCGCTCGGCGTAGGCCGCGCTCATGGTGTCGGCCACCTTCGCCACGTCGACCTTCAGCGGGTCGATGCGGAAGTAATCCATCTGCGCCCGGCTCGCCAGGTACTGCGTGAGCGACTCGATGTCCAGCGGCTTGGCGTCCGAGGCACGGGTCATGGCCACCGCCGCGAGCCGCACCAGCGGGTGCTGGGCGCTTTCCGCCTGCGAGCAGCGGGCCATCGTGCGGCGCGCCTCGTCGCCGGAGATCACACCGTCCTCGGACAGCCACTCCACGATTTGCCGCCAGTGCAGCGGCCCCCGGGGAGGCGTGCGGGCGGAAAGGGTCTTGGTGCCAACCGGGGCGTTCATGCCCTGCATGGTAACGATGCGGCCGCCGGTGTCACCCCACGGGATAGAACACCCGCAACCACTTGCGCGCCGGCAAGCCCCAGCGCGCCTGGATCTCACCCGCGCGCAAGCCGAGTTCCGCGCGGGTGGGATGGACCGGTTCGCGCAGCGCCAGCACCACGGTGTTGCCCTCGCGCGTCGGCCGGAAAGCCCAGACCGCCTCCGGGCCGAATGCCGCCTGGATGTGCGCCACGCTGCGCTCGTAGCTGGAGGAGCGGCCGAACAGGTTGACCGTCATGCAGCCATCCTCCGTCAGCAGGCTGCGGCAGTCCCGGTAGAAGGCCTCGCTATCGAGCACCGGCGCCGCGGCTTCGTCGTCGTACAGATCGACCTGCAGCGCGTCGATGTGGCCGCGCCAGTGCGCATGCGCCGCGACTTCCGCCGCATCGCCGAGCACCACGGAGAGGCGGCTGTCGTCCTTGGGCAGCTTGAACCAGAGGCGGCAGGCCGCGATCACCTGTGGATTCAGCTCGATGGCGGTGGTCGTCATGCGCAGCTTCTTGTGGCAGAACTTGGTGAGCGACGCGGCGCCCAGTCCCAGTTGCATGGCATGGCGCTTGGCCACGCTTTGCGGCTCGACGAACAGCAGCCAGGCCATCATGCGCTGGACGTACTCCAGGTCGATGTCGTAGGGCGCGTCCACGCGCATCGAGCCCTGGATCCAGATGCTCCCCAGGTGCAGGTAGCGGATCTCTCCGTCATCGGAGAAGTTGACTTCGGGGAGGGCGGGTGCGAGGGACTTCACGGCCGCGGATTATCGCTGGCGGCCCGCCTGCCCGGCGTCAGGCGGCCGCAAGCAGGACACGCAGCTTCGGCAGCGCGGTGCAGGCGTTCTCGCAGGTTTGCCGGGCGAGCTCCGCTGGCGTCATGCCACGCAGTGCCGCGAGTTCGGCCCCGATCGCCGGCAGCTCCGCCGGCTCGTTGCGGCCCTGGGGCGCCCCACCCGCCCGCTCTTCGGCGGTGCGGTAGAGCCAATGCGGCGGGATGTCTGGCGCATCCGTTTCCAGCACCAGCGAAGTCAGCGGCAGCTCGCCGGCCAGGCGCCGGATCTGCAGGGCGCGCTGATAGGTGACGGTTCCGCCGAAGCCGAGCTTGAAGCCCAGGCGGACGAATGCAGCGGCCTGCTGCGCGCTGCCGTTGAACGCATGGGCGATCCCGGTGACATCGCATCGTCGCAGGTGCTTGAGCAACTGGTCGGCGGAACGGCGCACGTGCAGCAGCACCGGCAAGCCGTGGCGCGCGGCCATGGCCAGCTGTTCGCGGTAGAACCGCTCCTGCCGCACGGGGTCCAGGCCGGGCACGAAGTAGTCCAGCCCGATCTCGCCGACGGCCACCAGGCGCGGGTCGTCCCGGTAAAGATGCAGCGCCCGGTCGAGCAGTTGCAGGTCGGCATCGACGGCAGCCGCGGTGCACAGCGGATGGATGCCCAGGGCGTAGCTGTCCCCATGCCGGTGCGCAAGCGCTCGCACCGCCTCGAAGTTGGCCGGGTTCACGGCCGGCAGGACGCAATGCACCACGCCGGCGGCGGCGGCACGGCTGCGCGCGGCGTCGGCGTCGGCCGCGAATTCGGCGGCGTCCAGGTGGCAGTGCGTATCGATCCACATTGCCCGCCGATGATGCCGCAAGCCGTGCACGGCGCTGGAAACCGTGATACCGTGATGTTTCATCGCCAGGGCTGCAACGGCGTGGCCCCAGCGAGCTTTTCCCCTGGAACAGCCAAGGATCACGGATGCGCAGGCCCGCCCTCTACAGCTCCAGCCGGTCGGCCCGGCCTGCCAACGTCGAACCCGCCACCTCCCCGGTGGCCGATGACGCGTCGCCCCCCCGCACCGAAGCCACCGCGCCCCGCGCGAGGCGCCTTGCCTTCTCCGCGTCGAATCCGGTGTGGCTCTGGACCGCCATCCTGCTGCTGGGCGCCGCCCTGGTCGCCAGCATGATGCTGCGGCCGATGCAGCGGCGCCTGACCCAGGAAGACATCAACGCCGCGGTCATGAAGACGATGGAAACGCAGGTCATGCCGTCGGAATACGCGCGGGCCTACGACAAGGTGCGCCCCGCCGTCGTGCGGGTGGTGAGCTACATCAAGAAAAGCCGCCTGAAGGAAGAGGACGCCAAGCTCCTTGCCAGGGGCGCCAAGCCCAAGCCCCTGGGGCCGGCCAAGGAAGACCTCACCGGCGATGGCGACGAGGTGGAGAACGGCGTCGGCACCGGCGTGGTGATCATCGACAAGGGCGTGATCCTGACCAACCTGCACGTGGTCAGCGGCGCCGACCGCATCAAGGTCATCTTCCATGACGGGCTCGAAGCGCAGGCCAGCGTCACCGGCGTCCAGGCCGAAAACGACCTGGCCGTGCTGCAGGCCAGCAAGATTCCCGACGACATGATCGCCGCCACCATGCGGTCCACCAGCGACCTCGCGCCCGGCGACAAGGTGCTGGCGGTCGGATTCCCCTTCGGCATCGGCCCTTCCGCGTCCGGCGGCATCGTGTCGGGCCTCGGCCGCGTGTTCCGCTCGCCCGAGGGCAAGCAGGAAATGAAGAACCTCATCCAGTTCGATGCCGCGGCCAACCCCGGCAACTCGGGCGGGCCGCTGGTCACCATGGACGGGGAGGTGGTCGGCATCGTCACCGCCATCCTGAACCCGACTTCCGCGCGCACCTTCATCGGCATCGGCTTTGCCGTGCCGATCGAGAACGCCGCTTCCGCCGCCGGGCTGCCGCCGTTCTGACGGCCGGCGCCCTTCCCCTCCCTCTTCTTTGCAGGACCCATGGACAGCACTAGCCGCACGGACAGCGCCACGGCGCAAATGATGGAACAGGTTCTTTACGAGGTGAAGCGCGTGGTCGTCGGCCAGGACCGCTTCCTCGAACGCGTGATGGTCGCCATGCTGGCCCAGGGCCACCTGCTGGTTGAAGGCGTGCCCGGGCTGGCCAAGACGCTCACGGTGAAGACGCTGGCCAACACCATGCGCGGCGTGTTCAAGCGCATCCAGTTCACGCCCGACCTGGTGCCGGCCGACCTGGTGGGCACGCGCATCTACAACCAGAAGACCGGCGAGTTCTCCACTTCGCTCGGGCCGGTGTTCGCCAACCTGCTGCTGGCCGACGAGATCAACCGCGCCCCGGCCAAGGTCCAGAGCGCCCTGCTCGAGGTGATGCAGGAACGCCAGGTAACGATCGCCGGCGAGACCCACAAGGTGCCCAGCCCCTTCCTGGTGATGGCCACGCAGAACCCGATCGAGACCGAGGGCACGTATCCGCTGCCGGAGGCGCAGGTCGACCGCTTCATGATGAAGGTGCTGGTCGACTACCCGACCGACGAGGAAGAATTCGTGATCGTGCAGCGCGTCACCGGCCCGGCCGTGGACGTGACGGCGGTGGCGACCACGGAACAGCTGGCGCAACTGCAGCGCGAGTGCCGCGAGGTCTACGTCGATCCGTCCCTGGTGCAGTACGCGGTCAAGCTGGTGTCCGCCACCCGCTATCCCGAGCGGCACGGCCTCAAGGACCTGGCGCGCTTCATCACCTACGGCGCCAGCCCGCGCGCGACCATCAACCTGGTGGAAGGCGCCCGTGCCATGGCCATGTTGCGCGGCCGCGGCTACGCGCTGCCGGAAGACATGGTCGACCTGGTGCCGGACGTGCTGCGGCATCGCGTGGTGCTGTCGTACGAAGCCCTGTCCGACGGCCTCACTTCCGACGCCGTGGTGCAGAAGATCATGGCCAAGATCCCGCCGCCGGCCAAGCCTCTAGAACATGAGAAATTGGCTGCGTAAATTCGCCCCCCCCCGAAGCGCCTCCGGCGCCTCCCCCCCAGGGGGGCGCCCACGGCGGACCGGCGAAGCCGGATCCGCGCGGGCACTGGAAGGGACGCCTTCGGCGCCCGCCGGTAATGCCGAACAGGTGCTGCGCCGACTCGAGTGGAAGGTGATCCGCCGGCTCGACGGCCTGCTGCAGGGCGACTACCGCACCCTGCTGCGCGGCGCCGGCCTCGACCTGGCCGACCTGCGCGAATACCAGCTGCACGACGACGTGCGCCACATCGACTGGAACGTCACTGCGCGCATGCAGACGCCCTACGTGCGCGTGTTCACCGAAGACCGCGAGATGTCCGCCTGGTTCCTGCTCGACCTGAGTCCCTCGGTCGACTTCGGCTCCGGCGAACTGCGCAAGCGCAACGTGTCCGCCGAGTTCGTGGCGGTGCTCGCGCGCCTGCTCACGCGCCACGGCAACCGTGTCGGCGCCATGCTGTACGGCTCCGGCGTCGACGCGGTGATCCCCACGCGCAGCGGCCGCCGCCATGTCCTGCACCTGTTGCACAGCATGCTCGACCGGGCGCCGACGGCTGAAGGCGCGCCGACGCGGCTGCACGAGCTGCTGGCCTCGGCGGCGAACCTGATCAAGCGCCGCTCGACCATCTTCGTGGTGTCCGATTTCATCAGCGAACCCGGCTGGGAAAAGCACCTGGCGCAACTTGCGCAGCGCCACGAGGTCATCGCCGTGCGCGTGCTCGACCCGATGGAGCTGGAACTGCCCGACCTCGGGCTGCTGACCCTGCGCGACGCCGAGACCGGCGAGCAGCTGGTGGTCGACACGCACGACGGCGGCTTTCGCAAGCGCTTCGCCCGCATTGCCGCCCAGCGCGAAGCCGACCTGCGCCACGCCCTCGTGAAGAGCAGCGTCGACGCGCTGGAACTGTCCACCGACGCCGACCTGGTGGACGCCATCGTCCGCTTCGTCGACATGCGCAAGCGCCGCACCCAGATGTCGGCGGGCGGCCTGCCCGCCCACCTGCGCCGCGTCGCCTGACCCGGAGAAAGCCATGCAATTCCTCTGGCCCCAGTTCCTCTGGCTGCTGCTCGCCCTGCCGGTGCTCGTCGGGCTCTACGTGTTGCTGTTGCGGCGCAAGAAGAAGATGGCGGTGCGCTATGCGTCGCTGTCGATCGTCAAGGAGGCGATGGGCACCGGGCAGCAGGTCCGGCGGCACATCCCGCCGGCGCTGTTCCTGCTGTCCATGGCCGCCCTGGCGCTGGCGGCGGCCCGGCCGGTGGCGGTGGTCACGCTGCCGTCCAACCAGCAGACCATCATCCTGGCGATGGACGTGTCCGGCAGCATGCGGGCCACCGACGTGCAGCCGAACCGGCTGGTGGCGGCGCAGAACGCCGCCAAGGCTTTCCTGGGCGAGCTGCCGCGCCACGTGAAGGTGGGCATCGTCGCCTTCGCCGGTTCGGCGCAGGTGGCGCAACTGCCGACCGTCAACCGCGAAGACCTGGTGACGGCCATCGACCGCTTCCAGCTGCAGCGCGCCACCGCGACCGGCAACGCGATCGTGATCTCGCTGGCGACGCTGTTCCCCGATGCCGGCATCGAGCTCGAGTCGCTGCAGGTCGGACGTGACCGGCAGCGCGGTTTTTCGATCGACCAGGAGAAGAAGCCGAAGAAGGAATTCACCCCGGTCGCGCCGGGGTCCTATCCCTCGGCGGCGATCATCATGCTGACGGACGGCCAGCGCACCACCGGCGTGGATCCGCTGGAGGCGGCCAAGCTGGCGGCCGACCGCGGGGTCCGGGTGTACACGGTCGGCATCGGCACCGTGGACGGCGAGACGATCGGCTTCGAAGGATGGTCGATGCGCGTGCGGCTGGACGAGGAGACGCTCAAGGCGATCGCCAACAAGACTTCGGCGGAGTACTTCTACGCCGGCACCGCGCAGGACCTGAAGAAGGTCTACGAGACGCTCAGCTCCAAGCTCACGGTGGAGAAGAAGGAAACCGAGATCTCGGCGCTGTTTGCGATGGTCGCGGCGGCGCTGGCGATCGTGTCGGCAGGGCTTTCGCTGCTCTGGTTCAACCGGATTCTCTAAGCTCTCGTCATTCCCGCGAAGGCGGGAATGACGACGGAACCGTCAGGCATCCAGCTTGCCCGTCGTCAGCCGCAGCATCCTGCCGCAACGCTCGGCCAGTCGCTCGTCGTGCGTCACCATCACGAAAGCCGTTCCCCGGTCGCGCGCCAGCTGCAGCATCAGCCGGAACACGGAGTCGGCGGTGCCGCGATCGAGGTTGCCCGTCGGTTCGTCCGCCAGCACGCACGCGGGATGCGCGACCAGCGCACGCGCGATCGCGACGCGCTGGCGCTCGCCGCCCGACAGTTCCGCCGGCCGGTGTTTCATCCGCTCCTTGAGGCCCACCGCCTCCAGCATCTCGCTGGCCGCCTTGTGGATTTCATCGGGCGGCAGGCGCCGGATGCGCAGCGGCATGCCGACGTTGTCGAGCGCGCTGAACTCGGGCAGCAGGTGATGGAACTGGTAGACGAAGCCCAGGTAGAGGTTGCGCATGCGGCCCTGTTCCGCCGGATCCAGCTGCGACAGCTCCTTGCCCATCAACTGCACCGCGCCGCTGGTGGGCGCGTCGAGGCCGCCCAGCAGGTGCAGCAGCGTGCTCTTGCCGGAACCCGATGCGCCAACGATGGCCAGCGTTTCGCCCGCATGCACGTCGAGGTCGACGCCACGCAGCACCTCGACGTCGAGGCCACCTTCGCTGAAGCGCTTGGTCAAGCCCTGCGCGGACACCACCAGCCCGGTGTGGGGAATCGAGCCGGCACCCGGCGTGGAGGCGACATCACTCATAGCGCAAGGCCTCGGCGGGATTGACGCGGCTGGCGCGCCAGCTCGGATACAGCGTGGCCACGAAAGACAGCACCAGCGAGATCAGCACCACCGGCACGATGTCGCTGGACTGCGGATCGCTGGGCATGCGGTTGATCAGGTAGATGTCGCTGGGCAGGAAGTTGGCGTTCAGCGCCCGCTCCAGCGCCGGCACGATCACGTCGATGTTGGCGGCGATGCCGAAGCCGACGAGGAACCCGGCCAGCGTGCCGATCACGCCCACGGCGGCGCCCTGCACCACGAAGATGCCCATGATGCTGCGCGGGCTGGCGCCCAGCGTGCGCAGGATGGCGATGTCGGCGCGCTTGTCGGTCACCGTCATCACCAGCGTGCTCACCAGGTTGAAGGCGGCGACGGCGACGATCAGCGTCAGGATGATGAACATCATGCGTTTTTCCAGCTGCACGGCGCTGAACCAGGTGCGGTTCTGCCGCGTCCAGTCGCGCACCAGGAATTCGCCGGACAAGGATGTGGAGAGTTCCGCCGCCACTTCGCGCGCCCGGTTCAGGTCGTGCAGTTTCAGCCGCACGCCGGTCGGGCCTTCCAGCCGGAACATCTTGGCGGCGTCGTCGATGTGCATCAGCACCAAGCCGCTGTCGTATTCGAAGTGGCCGGAGTCGAAGGTACCGACCACCGTCATCTGCTTGAGCCGCGGCACCACGCCCGCCGGGGTGACCTGGCCGCCCGGCGCGATCATCGTGACGGGGTCGCCTTCACGCACGCCGAGCGTGCGCGCCAGCTCGGCCCCGAGCACGATCCCGAACTGCCCCGAGACGAGCTTGTCCAGCGTGCCCTGCGAACCGGAGGCGAAGTCGCTGACCTGCGCTTCCGCCTTGGGGTCGATGCCGCGCACGATGGTGCCGCGCATGTCCTCGCCACGCGCGAGCAGGGACTGCGTCGCGATGAAGGGCGCCGCGCCCACCACTTCGGGGTTCTTGCGCACCTCCGCCAGCGTCCTGGCCACGTCCGGCAGCACGCCGCCGCCGGGGCCGTAGACCTCGATGTGCGAGACCACGCTCAGCATCCGGTCCCGGACCTCCTTCTGGAAGCCGTTCATCACGGACAGCACCACGATCAGCGCCGCCACGCCCAGAGCGATGCCGAGCATGGATACGCCGGAAATGAATGAAATGAATCCGTTGCGCCGTGTGGAACGGCCGGCACGCGTGTAGCGCCAACCCAGCACGAGCTCATAAGGAAGGGCCATCGCGGCGGTCAGTGTGCTGTTTCCATCCGCCGGCATTGTGGCATCCCCGACAATACGGCTGTGTCAGACGGTGTCCACTTGCTCGTTCCCTTCGCCAATTGCGCCGCCGCCGGCTGCGCCGAAGCCGCGCGAGCCGTGCAGTTGCCCCATCTGCAGCGGCTGCTGGCCCGGCTGGCGCCCGAGACGACGGACGACGGCGATGCCCACTCCTTCTCGCCACCCCACGAAAGGGTGCTGGCACGCGCCCATGGCATGACCCCGGTGACCGACGGATTGATCCCGCTGGCCGCGCTGCAGGTGCTGCAGTCGGGGCGCGCACCCGGCCAGGAAGGCTGGGCCTGGATCACCCCCGCCCATTGGCGGGTGGGCCGCGACCGCGTCGACATGGCGCACCCGCAGGAACTGCAGCTCGATGCGCAGGATGCCCACACGCTGCTGGCGGCCATGGAGCCTTACTTCGCCGGCGACGGCATCACGCTCACGTACGATGCACCCATGCGCTGGCTGGCGCGCGGCGAGCTGTTCCGGAATTTGCCGACGGCCTCGCTCGATCGCGTGGTCGGCCGCACCATCGACCCCTGGATGCCTTCAGGCGACGCCGCGCGCCCCCTGCGCCGGTTGCAACAGGAAATGCAGATGCTTCTCTACACCCTGCCGCTCAACGACGCGCGGCAGCGCGGCGGGCTGCTGCCCGTCAACACCTTCTGGGCCAGCGGCAGCGGTGCCATAGCCGCCCCGCCCGCCAGTGCCACGGCGGCCGGCCTGCGAATCACGCCTTCGCTGCGCGACGCCGCACTGCAAGGCGACTGGGCCGGCTGGGCCGCCGCCTGGCAGCAGCTGGACGCGCGGGAATGCGCCGGCCTGGCGGACGATGCAGCCCAGGGCCGCGAGGTTCGCCTGACCTTGTGCGGCGAATCCAGCGCCCGCACCTGGTCTTCGACCGGCAGCAGCCTGTGGCGCCGCCTGGCGAGCCACGTGCGTACGCCGTCCGTCCCCAGCCTGCTGGAGGGCCTGTGAAGATCATCACCCGAGAGGTGCCGCCCCGCGCCGCCTGGGTGCTGGAACAGGCCGGCATCCATCCGCTGCTCGCCAGGCTCTACGCAGCCCGCGGCGTACTGGGCAAGGACGAACTGGACAACGGACTCGGCCGCCTGCTCGCGCCGGCGACGCTGAAGGGCGCGACCGAAGCCGCAAGCATGCTGGCGGATGCGATCGCCGCCCAACGCAAGCTGTGCATCGTCGCCGATTACGACTGCGACGGCGCCACCGCCTGCGCTGTCGCCGTGCGCGGCTTGCGGCTGCTGGGGGCCCGGCACGTCGACTACCTGGTCCCCGACCGGGTCATCGACGGCTACGGCCTGACGGCGCCGATCGCCGAACGCGTGAAGGCGCAAGGAGCGGACCTGCTGGTCACCGTGGACAACGGCATCGGCAGCATCGAAGGCGTGGCGGCGGCGCTGCGGCTGGGCCTGCAGGTGCTGGTGACGGACCACCACCTGCCCGGCCAGGTGCTGCCGCAAGGGGCGCTGATCGTCAACCCGAACCAGCCCGGCTGCCACTTCGAGAGCAAGTCGATCGCCGGTGTCGGCGTCATGTTCTACGTGCTGCTGGCACTGCGCGCCGAGTTGCGCGCGCGCGGCGTGTTCGACGAGCGCACCCAGCCCAAGCTCGACGCCCTGCTGCCGCTGGTGGCGCTGGGGACGGTCGCCGACGTCGTCAAGCTGGACGCGAACAACCGCCGGCTGGTGGCGCAAGGCCTCAAGCGCATTCGCGCCGGCGCCCTGCCTTGCGGACTGGCGGCCCTCTTCACCGCTGCCGCGCGCAAGGCCGAGGTCGCAACCACCTTCGACCTGGGATTCGCACTCGGCCCGCGCATCAACGCCGCCGGACGACTGGCGGACATGACCCTCGGCATCGAATGCCTGCTGACCGACGACGCCGCGCGGGGCGATGAACTCGCGCGCTCGCTCGACGGCATCAACCGCGAACGGCGCGAGATCGAAGGGGACATGCGCGAGCAGGCGCTCGCCATGGCCGAATCCCTGTTCGACGAAGGCGAGGAGCCGCCGCCGGCGATCTGCGTCTTCGACCCCGACTTCCACGAAGGCGTGGTCGGCATCGTGGCCTCGCGCATCAAGGACAAGCTGCACCGCCCGACCTTCGTGTTCGCGGCCAGCCAGGCACCCGGCAAGGAGCACGAGCTCAAGGGATCCGGCCGCTCCATCCCCGGCTTCCACCTGCGCGACGCGCTCGACCTGGTTGCCAAGCGGCACCCTGGCGTGCTGCTGCGTTTTGGCGGCCACGCGATGGCGGCGGGCTGCACCGTCGCCGAGGAGCACCTCGACGTCTTCGAAGAGGCGATGGCGCAGGTCGCGCAGGAATGGCTCGACGCCGCGACCTTGCTGCGCCGGCTGCACACCGACGGTGCCCTGGCGCCGGAGTACCGGCGTGCCGACCTGGTCGACACCCTGCATGCCGAGGTCTGGGGCCAGGGCTTCGCGCCGCCGCTGTTCA
>JAQGMY010000300.1 GCA_028292105.1 Ramlibacter sp. | reverse complement strand
TACGCGTGCTGCGGCAGCGCGGTCACGTCTTCGCCGCGGAACAGCACGCGACCGGTGCTGGGCGCCAGCGCGCCGCTGAGGATATTGAAGAAGGTGCTCTTGCCGGCGCCGTTGGGGCCGATGATGGCGCACAGCTCGCGTTCCCGGAAGGCGGCGTTCACCCTGGACAGCGCCTGGAACTTGCCGAAGCGCATGCTGATGTCGCGCGCCTCCAGGATGACGTCGGTCATGAGCGCGCCTCGGTCGCGGCGATCTTGCCGACGTCCGCCGCCGCCGGCGACTCCGGCTGCCGCAGGCGCCGCCGCAGCTCGTGCAGCAGCGTGCCCCAGATGCCGCGCGGAAAGAACAGCACGAACAGCATGAAGATCACGCCCACTACCGCCATCCAGTGCCTGGTGAGGTTGGTGACGGCGTCTTCCAGGTACAGGAACACCGCGGCGCCGACGAAGGGCCCGAAGAAGGTGCCCATGCCGCCCAGCAGGCACATCATCACGGCGTGGCCCGAGGTCAGGTAATGCAGCGAATCGATAGGCACGACCGACAGGTGCAGCGCGCGCAGGGCGCCGGCCAGCCCGCACAGGGCTGCCGACAGCACGAACACCAGCAGCTTGGTGCGGGCGACGTCGTAGCCGCAGGCGGCGGCCCGTTTTTCGTTCTCGCGGATGGCCTCCATCACCGCACCGAGCGGGGACGACAGGATGCGCGACACCAGCCAGAGGGCGGCGGCGACGAACACGTAGATCACGTAATACTTGGTGGTGGGATTGGTGAAGTCCAGCCGCATGCCGGCGATGTCCACCGGGTCGACACGCACGCCGCGCAGCCCGTTCTCGCCGCCGGTCCAGCGCTCGGCCTTGTAGAAGGCGTAGTAGACGATCTGCCCCAGTGCCAGCGTGACCATCGAGAAGTAGATGCCGCGCGTGCGGATCGCCAGCCAGCCGATCACCAGCCCGACCAGCGCCGAACTGGCGACGCCCACTGCGATGGCCACCGGCCAGGGCAGTCCCATGTGCACGATGGCGATGCCGGCCAGGTAGCCGCCGGTGCCCAGGAAGGCGGCATGGCCGAAGGACAGCAGGCCGGTGTATCCGAACAGCAGGTTGAAGCCGACGGCGTAAAGGCCGAACACCAGGATGTTGACCGCCAGCGCTGCGTAGGGCATCAGCAGCGGGAACACCAGCAGGAACAACAGCACCGCGGCGACGCGGTGCCGCTCGATGACGCGGACCAGCGAAAGCAGCTGTGCAGCCATCAGCTCATGAGCCCCGCTTTGCCGAACAGCCCTTGCGGCCGCACGAGCAGCACCAATGCCATCAGCACGAAGATGGAAAGCTCCGCCAGGTCGGGCGCGAACAGTGATGTGAGGCTGACCACCACGCCGACCAGCAGCCCGGCGACCACCGCGCCCGGCAAGGACCCCATGCCGCCGACCACCGTGACGACGAAGGACTCCGCCAGCACGGTGATCCCCATCTCCGCGTTCACCGCGCGCGTCGGTGCGGCCAGCACGCCCGAGAGGCCGGCGATGGCGGTGCCGATGCCGAACACCAGCCACCAGACACGCGAGACGTCCACCCCGAGCACGCGCACGATCTCGGGGTCGCGCGAGCCGGCGCGGATGATCAGGCCATAGCGTGTCTTCTCGATGAACAGCCACAGCGCCAGCACCACCAGCGCGGTCGCGCCTATCAGCACCAGCCGGTACAAGGGGAAGTGGCCGAAGCCCAGGTTGACGGCGCCGCGCAGCGCCGGTGGCGTGCTCGAAGGCATGCCGTCGATGCCGAACAGCACGCGCACGGCTTCGATCAACACGTAGCTCAGGCCGAAGGTCAGCAGCAGCGGGTAGTCGATGCCGCGCCCGTACAGCGGCCGCACCAGGAAGCGTTCGCACACCAGGCCTATCGTGCCCACCACCAGGGGCGTGATCAGCAGGCTCAGGAGGAAGCTGCCGGTCGCCACCTGGAAGTACACGCCCAGGAAGGCGCCGACCATGAAGAAGGCGCCGTGGGCGAAGTTCACCACCGTCAGCATGCCGAAGATCAGCGACAGGCCCACCGCCAGCAGCGCGTACACGGCGCCGAGCGCGATGCCCGTGACCAGCTGCAGCGCGACCAGCGAAGGGGTGACCTGCTCCACGGTGCCCGGGCGCTCAGGCCTTGTGGCCGAGTTCCGCGCAGCTGCGCAGGTTGGCTTCGTTCGGCGCGTCCACGTGCACGATGTTGAAGACGTCGTCGTCGTTCTTCATCGCCTTGGCGCCCTTGGACTCCACCACGATCACCGACTGCACCGACTGGTGGTCGCACTTGCGGTAGAACTGCTCGCCCTTGTACCAGTTGTACTTCATGCGGCCCATCGCTTCGCTGACCTTCAGCGAATCGGTGGACTTGGCGTCCAGCACGCCTTGCAGCACGCTGCGCACGCCGGCGTAGCCGAGCGCGCCGTAATCGGATGGCACGGCGCCACCGTAGGCCTTGCGGAACTTGTCGTTGAACACCTTGGCCGCCGGGATGGTGCTCTCCATGCCCCAGTAGTAGGAGGTGCCGCCGACGACGCCCTCGAAGACATCGGCGCCGCCGCTCATGCGCGCCGTCAGCACCAGCACCGGCGTGATGATCCGCGTCGTCGCCTTGAGGCCGAAGTCGGTGGCCTGCTTGCACGAGTTCGTCAGGTCGCGGCCGAAGTTGCACAGCACCAGGATGTCGGGCTTGAGCGCCTGGATGCGCGGCAGGAAGGCGGAGTAGTCGGCCGCGCCGATCGGGTGGCGGATGTCGGCCAGCGTGGTGGCGCCCAGCGCCTTGCCGGCGCGCTCGAAGCCGCGGACCATTTCGTGGCCATAGGCGTAGTCGGCAGTCAGGTAGACGATCTTCTTGCCGTACTTCGGGAAGGCGTAACGCGCCACGGCGCCGGCCGTGATGTGCGGGTTCAGCGCCTCGTGGAAGGTGTAGGGGCTCCAGTCCTTGGCCTCGTTGATGGCGTCCGACTGGCTGATCGAATTGAAGATCACCTTGCGCTCGCGCGTCACCGCGTTCATCGACAGCTGGGTGGCGGCGGACAGCGAGCCGACGATGAAGTCGGCCTTGTCCTTTTCGATCAACTCCAGCGTGCGGGTGGCGGCCTCCCCCGGGTTGAGCTTGTCGTCGCGCACCAGCAGTTCGGCCTTGCGGCCGTTGAAGCCGCCGGCGGCGTTGAAGTCGGCGATGGCGATCTCGGCGGCGCGAACCTGGTCGCGTGCTTCGGCGGAGTAGGCGCCGGTCTGCGGCACCAGGAAACCGATCTTGATGTTGGCGCCCTGCGAGTGGACGATGTTCACCGCGAAGGGCGTTGCCGACAGGGCCGCACCGGCGGCGCCCGCCTGCAGCAGGCGGCGACGGGACAGGTCGGAGGAATCGGATGCTTTGGGTGCGGCCATGGGGGTCTCCTCGGTGGTTGCGATCGGCGTCAGGCGGTGAACGAAGCAGCAGCCGGCGTCGGCACCTGGGCCTGCGGCGGATGGAAACGGTCCAGATCGACGGCGGTCTCCGCCATCACGGCGAGGGCGTCGCGGGACTGCGCCGTGCTGCCGTCCTGGCCGCAGGCCTGCATGTAGGCACCGAGCCGGCGCGCCCGTTCGACCACCTGCCGGCCGGCCGGCAACCGGATGTCTTCGTACGCCCGCAGCGCCTGTGGCGTCGGCCCGTGCGCTCGCATGGCCTGGTCCAGCGCCAGCGCGTCCTGCATGGCCTTGGTCACGCCCATGCCGACGTGCGGCCGGGCGACGAAGGCGGCGTCGCCGAGCAGGGCGACCCGCCCGTTGGCCAGGCTCGAGGAACCCAGGTCGTGGATAGGCTGCAGGAAAGGCTGCGCGCACTTCTCGACGATCTCGGCAAACGCCGGCGCGAGCAGGCGGCGGCCATCGGCACGCATGCCCGCCACGCTGCGCCAGGACACCTTGTTCGGCGGGATGCCTTGCGGGTAATGCACGCCATCCGCGTCGGTCAGCAACTGCGCCAACGCATCCGGCGTGGGGGCGCTGCGGTACCAGACGAAGTTCCAGGCGCGCTCGCCCACCCGGGTGCTGTTGCCGGGTCCTGCCACCGGGTAACCGAGCATCTGTTCGCCCGGCGGCAAGCAGAAGCTGAAACGGTCGAACACCGCCTCGCGGGCGGCGCGCGACAGCACGGATTCATCGCAAAGGCCGCGCCAGGCGACGTAGCCGGCGTACTGCGGCTGCACCTGCGGCCAGTACTGCTGGCGGACCGCCGAGCGGATGCCGTCCGCGGCGACCAGGATGTCACCCTCGAAGACGCCCGCGCTGGTGTGCAGCCGCACGCGGTCGGCGTCCTGCTCCACCGAGTGCGCCACGATGCCTTGCCGGTACTGCACCTGCGGCAGGTTCGGCAGCATGCCGTGCAGCAGCTGGTAGAGGCGGCTCCAGGAGGTCAGCACCTGCGGCATGTCCATCGCGCCGAGCACCGCACCTTCGCTGTCCAGGGTGACCCGCCCGGGCACCTCGATGCCCAGCGCGTAGTCGGCCGGCATGCCGCACCGCCGCAGCCCCTCTTCCAGCGCGGTGTGCGTGACGATGCCGGCACCGCGGCCGTCCATGGTGCCCGCCGCTTTCTCCAGCACGGTGACCGCATGGCCTGCGCGCCCCAGCAGCACGGCGGCCATCAGCCCGCCGAGCGATCCGCCCGCGACCAGCACGTCCGCCATGCCGCTCAGGGCCCGAGCGCGGCCTGTTCGGCCGCCGGGTAGTTGAGCTCTATGGTGACGCCGTTGGGGTCGTCCAGAAACAGTTGGTGCAAGCCGATGTTGGGCACGGTGCGCTGGCGTGCCGCGATGCCGAGTCCGCGCAGGTGCTCCAGCATCTGCGCCAGCCCGGTGGCGAAGAAGGCCACATGGTCGACCGCGCCGGTGCCGCGCAGCGAAGCCACGTCGCGATCGCCGAGATAGGCCTTCAGGCCGCTCGCATCGTCGGGGTCCATGCCGATCAGGTGGACCGTGGCATTCGCGATGCTGTCGTGGCTGCCGCTGTACAGCCAGTAACCGGGGAAATTGAAATCCGGCCGCGGGCCGACCGTGAGGCCCAGCACCGTTTCGAAGAACCTGCGGGTCGCTTCGAGGTCCAGCGTGCGGATCGAAAAGTGGTTCAGGGACAGGGACATGGCGCTTTATTGACCAAGCTGTAAAGCATGCGGGATTGTTGGAGTCGGGGGGTCGCGTGGCATCGGTACCAACCCTAGGCGCTCCGTCGTTCCCGAATACCCCGTCGTTCCCGCGGAGGCGGGAACCCAGAGCGCCGGGGGCTTCGCAGCGCGAGCGGCTGCGCCGCGAGAAGCTCTGGATCCCCGCCTGCGCGCGGATGACGTCTCAGGTCAAGGCACGTGCCCCAGCGCCCGGAGGATCTTTTCCGGCGTGATCGGCTGTGACCAGACCTGCGCGCCCAGCGGCGCCAGGGCGTCGTTGATGGCGTTCATCACCGCCGCCGGTGCGCCGGCAGTGCCCGCTTCGCCGGCGCCCTTGGCGCCCAGCTGGCTGCTGCGCGTGAGGGTCTGCACGTGCGCCACGACGATGTCGGGCATCTCGGCACTCATGGGCAGCAGGTAGTCCGCAAGGTTGGCGTTGCGCATGAGCCCTTCCTCATCGTAGAGGCACTCCTCCAGCAATGCGCCGCCTATGCCCTGCACGATGGCACCGCGGATCTGCTCGTCCACCAGTCGGGGGTTGATGACCCGGCCGCAGTCCTCCACTGCCCAGTGCTTGAGCAGCTTGACGTAGCCGGTCTCCGCATCGACCTCCACGTAGGAGGCCTGGACCCCGTTGGTGAAGATGAAGGGGTAGTCGCGCTGGGCGTAGTGGCGCGTGACCATCAGCTCCGGCGTGAAGTCCTTGGGCAAGAGGTCGGAGCGGTAATAGGCCACGCGCCCGAGCTCGGAGAAGGGCAGCAGCTTTTCCAGGGTCTGCGCGTCGACCACATGGCCGCGGCGCACGGTGAGGTCGCCGGCCTCGCGCTTCAACAGCACCGCGCCCAGCTTGAGGATGTTGGCCCGCAGGGCCTGCCCGGCCAGCAGCACCGCCTCGCCGCCGATGCCGGCGCCGCGCGAGGCCCAGGTGCCGCCGCCGTACGGCGTGACGTCGGTGTCGCCGGTGACGATGCGCACCATCTCCAGCTCGACGCCGATCGCGTCGGCGGCGATCTGGCGGAAGATGCCGTCGTTGCCCTGCCCCTGCTCGCCGACGCTGGCCATCACGGTCACCGAACCGGACGGATCCAGCCGCGCCGTCGCGCCGTCCTGCGACGCGATGCGGGCGCCACCGACGCCGTAGAAGGCGGCACTCGGATTGGTCAGCTCGATCAGGGTGGCGAAGCCGATGCCGCGGTGGATGCCGCGCTGCCGCAAGGCCACCTGTTCCGCCCGCAGGGCCTTGTAATCCATCAGCGTTTCGATGCGCTGCAGGCAGGCCTCGTGCGACAGCACCTCCAGCTTGATGCCGCTGGCGCCGGTGGCCGGATAGGCGTCGTCCGGAATCACGTTGCGCTTGCGGAACTCCAGCGGGTCCATCCGGAGCTTGCGCGCGGCCAGGTCGACCAGGCCTTCGGTGACGGCGCAGGCGATCGGATGGCCGACGCCGCGGTACTGGCAGGTCGGCGTCTTGTTCTGGAAGACCACGTTGAGCCTGGCGCGGTACTGCTGGTGCTTGTAGGGCCCGCCCACCAGGTTCACCACCTGGTTGCCTTCGATCGCGCTGGTCCGGGGGAACACCGAGTAGGGGCCGATGCCGGTCAGGTCGTCGATCTCGAAAGCCAGGATCTCGCCCGACTGGCTGGCCGCCAGCCGCGCCCTCACGCGGTGATGGCGGGCGTGGATGTCGCTGGTGAAGGACTCGAGCCGGTCGGCGACGAACTTCACCGGCCGCCGGCACAGCATCGACAAGGCCACCGTGGCGAAGTCGTCCGGATAGGCATGCACCTTGATGCCGAAGGAGCCGCCGACGTCCTTGCAGACCACCCGCACCGCCGACTCCGGCAGGTCGAACTGGCGCGCGTACAGGTCCTGCATCATGTGCGGCGCCTGGAACGAGTGGTAGACGGTCAGGCGCTGCTCGGCCGCGTTCCAGTCCGCCAGCTGGCTGCGCGGCTCCAGCGTGACGCCGGTGTGGCGGCCGAACTCGAAGGTCGTCTCCACCACCGCCGCCGCATGCGCGAAGGCTTCGTCGACGCCGCCGGTGTCCAGGGTGCGCGTGAAGCAGAGGTTGTCGCCCAGTTCCGGATGGATCACGGGCGTCGCCGGATCGAGCGCGGTCTCCATGTCGACCACCGGCGTGAGGCGCTCGAAGTCGACCTGCACGAGTTGCAAGGCGTCTTCGGCCTGCTCGCGCGTCTCGGCCACCACGGCCACCACCGGCTCGCCCTGCCAGCAGGCCCGCTCGATCGCCAGCGCGTGCTGCGGCGCGGACTTCATGCCGGCCAGGTGCGCCAGCGTCGCCACCCACGGCTTGCACACGGTGGCGATGTCGCGGCCGTCGGCGACCATCACCACGCCCGGCATGCCTCGTGCCGCCTCGGCATCGATCTTCAGGATGCGGCAGTGCGCCACCGGGCTGCGCCAGAACACCACGTGCGCCATCCGCGGCAGCTCGATGTCGTCGACGTACACGCCCTGCCCTTGCACCAGGCGGCGCGCGCTCGGGCGTTCCCGGCTGGTGCCGATGTGGCGTGGATCTTCGGTGACGGGATGCAGCGGCGCCTCGACCGCAGGTCTCTCGACGACTTCACCGCCGCCTTGCGCGCTGCGGCCGGCCTTCATGCTCCGGCTCCCGCATTGGCCCGCGCCGCCAGCGTCTCGCAGATCGCGTCGATGATGGCGTGGTAGCCGGTGCAGCGGCAGTAATTGCCGCTCATCCACTCGCGCACTTCGCTGCGGCTGGCGTCCGGTTTTTGCTCCAGCAGTTCCTTGGCCGCCATCAACATGCCGGGGGTGCAGAAGCCGCATTGCAGCGCGTTGTTGCGCACGAAAGCCTCCTGCAGGTCGCGGACATCGCCGTCGCGGCTCAGGCCTTCGATGGTGCGCACCGTGCAGCCGTCGGCCTGCACCGCCAGCGCGAGGCAGCCACGCACGATGCGGCCGTCCACTTCCACCGTGCAGGCGCCGCAGACGCCGTGTTCGCAGCCCAGGTGCGATCCCTTGAGCCCGAGGGGGCCGCGCAGGAAATCAACCAGGTGCTGGCGCGGCTGCACGCTGCGCCGCTGCCGCTCGCCGTTGACGGTGAGCGAGATGGAGTGCGATTCGGCCATGGTGTCGTTCCAGGTTCAGGCGGCCAGCGCCGAGCGGCTGGCGTGCGCTGCCGCCAGCAGCCGGCGGGCCAGCACGGTGGCCAGGTGCTGCTTGGTGGCGGCGTCGTGGTGCAGGTCGGGCATGGGGTCGAGTTCGGCCTTCAGCGAGCTCAAGGCGATCTCGATGCTGCCGCTGGTGAGCGTGCGACCGGCGAGCAGCGCCTCGGTGCGCGGCGCCCGTACCGGCGTCGCCCCCATGCCGAGGAAGGCCAGCCGCACGTGCCTGGCCGTGGTGCCGTCGAAGCGGGCCGCGACGGCCACGCCGGCAGCGGCGTAGTCGCCGCGGCGCCGCGCCAGCTCGTCGAAGCCGAACCAGTCGGCCGCCGTCGCCACCGGCAAGTCGGCGCCGAGCAGCAATTCGTCCGGCGCCAATGCGGTGGTGTAGAGGTCCTGGAAGAAATCGCGCGCGTCGATGCGACGCAGGCCCTTGGCGCCCTGCACGGTCAGCGCGCCTTCCAGCGCCAGCAGGCAGGCCGGCCATTCCGCCGCGGGATCGCCGTAGGCCAGCGAGCCGCCCCAGGTGCCGGCATTGCGGATGGCCCGGTGGGCGATGTGCGGCACCGCCGCGGCCAGCAGCGGCGCCAGCTCGGACACGAGTGAAGACGCCTCGATCGCGCTGTGGGTGGCGAGCGCGCCTATCCACAGGCGCTCGCCGCGGCGCTCGATCCCGCGCAGCGCCTCGATGCCCGTGATGTCGATCAGCAAGGCCGGCTCGGACAAGCGCATGTTCAGCGTCGCCAGCAAGGTCTGCCCGCCGGCCAGGATGCGGGCGTCGTCGCCGTGCTGCTGCAGCAGGGAAATCGCCTCTTCCACCGTGCGGACGCGGACGTAGTCGAAGTCGGGCGCCTTCATGCCGCTTCCCCCGCCACGGGTGCGGCCGGCGCCAGTTGCGCCTGCAGGGCCTGGAAGAACTGGTCGGCCAGCTGCCTGGAGGCGCCGGCGATCATGCGTCCACCGACCTGGCCCAGCTTGCCCGCAATCGCCGCTTGCACGCCGTAGCTGAGGCGCGTGCCGCCGTCGACTGGCTGCAGTTGCACGTGCGCCGTGCCCGAAGCCATGCCGGCGGCGCCGCCGGAGCCCTCGAAGGAAAGCACGCAGCGCTCGGGCGGCTGCATTTCGCCGATGCTCATCTTGCCGTTGAACCGCGCCCGCACCGGGCCCATCTTCACCAACACGCGCGCGCGGCGCACGGTGTCCGACTCCTGCACCAGTTCCTCGCAGCCGGGAATGCAGGCCTGCAGCACGCTGTTATCGTTCAGGGCGGCCCAGACGGCTTCCCGTGGTGCGGCTATCGCGACCTCGCCATTGAGTTCCATGCAGTGTCTCGCTCCAGGTGGACGGGATCGGCCCGCGACCCGCTCGGGTTAAGATTTTGTATTGACCAAGCGTTCAACAATCATAGGAATGAGCGACAGATCGGTGAATGCCCGCGGCACCCGGACAAACCCTAGCGCACGACCGGCGGTGCCCGCCACCCCGCAGCCCCGGGAGCCGGCCCCACGCCGCCGCATGTCGGTGGCCGAGCGCGAGCGGCACATCGTCGATGGCGCCATCGCCTTCTTCGCCGAGCACGGGCTCGATGCCCAGATGCGTGAACTGGCCGCTGCCATCGGCGTCACGCACACCCTGGTCTACCACTACTTCCCGACCAAGCGCGCGCTGGTGGACCGCGTCTACCAGGACGTGTTCGCCGGACGCTGGAAACCCGAGTGGGAGAAGCTGCTGGACGACCGCCGCATCCAGGTCGAGGAAAAGCTGGTGCGCTTCTACGTCGAGTACGCGCGCACCGTGCTGACGCGCGACTTCGTGCGCATCATCGTCTTCTCGGGCCTGACCGACCGCAGCATCCCGAACCGCTTCTTCGAGTTGCTGGGCGAACGCCTGTTCCCGCGCCTGGTTCGCGAGACGCGCCGCCACCGTGGCAGCCGCGGCCGCGGCAAGCCCGGCGTGCGCGAATACGAGGCCTTGATGGGCCTGCACGGCGGCATCTTCTACGGTGGCGTGCGCTGGTTCGTCTACGGCCAGCCGATCCACGAAAAGCAGCCGCCGCTGGACGACGAAACGACCATCCGCGACCGCGTGCGCAGCTACCTGGCGGCGACCGCGTCGCTTGCCGATGGCAGCTGAGCGGCTGCCGCGATCGAAGCTGGTGCTGTGGCTGTCGCTCGGCCAGCTGATCACCTGGGGCAGCGTGTTCTACACCTTCGCGCTGCTGCTGGAGCCGGTGGAGCGGGAGCTGGGGCTGGGCCGGGCGCAGTCGTCGCTGGGCTTCAGCCTGGCCTTGCTGGCGGAAGGGCTGTGCGCCTACCAGGTGGGGCGCTGGATCGACCGCGGCCACGAACGCGCGGTGATGACGGCCGGCTCGCTGCTGATCGCAACCGGCCTGCTGCTGCACTCGCAGGTGCATTCGGTGGCGGGGTTCTACGCGGCCTGGCTGCTGCTCGGGATCGCCTTGTCGGCCACCTTGTACAGCCCGGCGTTCGCGGTCGTCACGCGGCGCTATCCGCACGACTTCCGGCGGGCGATCATCACGCTGACTTTCCTGGGCGGCCTGGCGAGCAGCGTCTTCATCCCGGTATCGGCGGGATTGATCGCGCAACTGGGTTGGCGCCATGCGTTGATCGTGCTGGCCGGCGTGCACCTGCTGGTTTGCGTCCCGCTGCATGCGATCTGCCTGAGGGGCGCGCCGCCCGCGGTGACGGTACCTGCGGGCGGCGCGCACTCGCCCGCGGCCCTGTTGCGCAGCGCGCCCTTCCTGCTGATCGGCGTGTTCACCGTCGGCATGATGGGCATCACCGCGGCCATCCCGCCGCACCTGATCAGCCTGCTGCGCGAGAGCGGCCTGCACGAGGGCTGGGTCATCGCCATCCCGGCGACCATCGGCGTGATCCAGGTGCTGGGGCGCTTGCTGCTGTACTTCTTCGAGCATCGCTTCGACCTGCACGTGGCGAATCGCTGGATCCCGGTGCTGATCCCGATCTCGCTGGCGGCGCTGATCGCCGGCGCTGCTTCACCGGTCGCGGCCTTGCTGTTCGTGCTGTTCTACGGGCTGGGGAACGGCATGCTCACGATCGTCAAGGGCACGGCCATCGCGCAGTACGTGAACCGCGACGATGTCGCTTCGTTGAACGGCGCGCTGGGGGTGCCGACGGCGATCGCCCGCGCGGTGGCGCCGGCGCTGCTGGGCGTGCTGTGGACGCGGGAGGCCGGCTATCGCTGGGGCCTGGGCCTCCTGCTGGTGGTCGCCGTCGCCTCGGCCGTCGCGCTGGTGCTGGCGCAACGGCGGTCGCTGCTGCCGCGCTAGCGCGGGGCTTCAGCGCTTTGCCGCGTCCACACGGATCGACCGCCGGGCTACGGTCAGGAAACGTTGCAGCACCGGTGACTCGTTGCTCTTGCTCCAGGCCATCGCGATCTCGGCGCGCGCGAAGCGCTCCTTGATCGGCCGGTACACGACCCTGGCCACCGGCAATTGCCTGACCAGGGCGGGCACGATGGCAATGCCGACACCGGCACCCACCATTCCGATCACGGACTCCATCGGCTCGGCCTCCTGCACCACGCGAGGCACGAAGCCGGCGCGGCTGCAGATCCGCATCGTCAGCCTGCCGAAGCCGAAACCGCGGCTCCAGGGCACCATCACGAACTCGCACTGCGCCAACTGCGACAGCGCGAGCGAGCGGTGCACTGCCAGCGGATGGCCTTGCGGCAAGGCGACCCACAACGTTTCGTTGACGAAGCGCGCGGTGGCGAGCTCGTCGTGCTCTATCGGCAGGACGACCAGGCCGATGTCGATCTTGTCTTCCAGCAGCGCGGAGAGCTGGTAGGCGAGCTGGAAGGGATGCAGCACCAGTTCGACCGACGGGCTTTCGGCGCGGAACTCCGCCACGACCTGCGGCCACCAGTAAGCCGTCAGCCCTCCAAAACCGAGCGACAGCCGGCCGACATGCCCCTCCGCCGCACGGCGCGCCGAGGTGACGGCGTGCTGCGAACTGGTGATCGTGTGCTTGGCGTGCTCGTAGAAGGCCCGACCCGCCTGCGTCATGGCCACCGACTGCTTGTCGCGCGTGAACAAGGGGGTGCCCACCTCCTGCTCGAGGCGGGCGATCTGCCGGCTGATGGGCGGCTGCGAGATGTGCAGCTTGCGCGCGGCCTTGGTAAAGCTCAAGGCCTCGGCGACCTCGATGAAATAGCGCAGCTGCCTGAGTTCCATGGTCATACCGGACAGGTATTGCGACCGTGCCAATTCTATATTGGACGGTATGGGGCCATGCGCCTACCATTTTTTCTGCTGCGCGGTTCCTCGCGTGACAGGCTCACATGAACACCGATTTTTCCGACCCAGCGCCGCCCGCCGTCGCGTCCATGCCGCCGGGCCGATGGCTCGACGCGGCCGGCACCCGCACCTGGTATTGCGAGGCCGGCACGGGCGCGCCCATCGTCTTCATCTACGGCGGCAACTTCGGCATGGGCGATTCGGCCTCCGGTGCGTACACGTGGAACCTGAACCTCGCGCCGCTGGCGAAGCGCTTCCGCGTGATCGCCTTCGACAAGCTGGGGCAAGGCTTCACCGACAACCCGAAGGACGACGAGTACACGATGCAGGCGGTCGTGCGCCATGCGGCCGCCTTCATCCGGGCGATGAAGCTGCCGCCGGTGCACCTGGTGGGACATTCGCGTGGCGGCTATGCCGCGATCCGGCTCGCGCTGGAAAACCATGACCTCGTGCGGTCGATCAGCGTCGTCAACAGCGGCACCCTGAGCCCCGGCATCGGCACCAACGAACCGGTGCTGACACGCCCGCCTTTTCCGCGCGGTACGGCCGAATGCGTGCGCTGGATCTATGAGAACTACAGCTTTTCGCCGCGCGTCGTCACGGACGAATGGGTCAACGCGGTCATGCAGATCCTGGCGCAGCCGAAGTACCAGGAGACCATCGGGAAGATGGAAGAGGGAAAGCTGGCGACCAGGCTGTTCCTGCCGGCGCTGGCGCGCGACAAGCGCGAGACCCTCCAGTGGCTGGTGGACGGCCGGCTGCAGCGGCCCACGCAAGTCTTCTGGGGCTTCAACGACAGGACGGCGGTGATCGACCGCGGCATGGAACTGTTCCAGATGATCGCCCGGCACGACCGCAACACGCAGCTCCATGTGATCAACGAGTCGGGGCACTTCCCGTTTCGCGAACACCCGGAGCGATTCAACGCCCTGCTGGCGCGCTTCGTCGCCATGCACCAGGACTGAGGTAGGCGATGACTGCAATCGCGGAACAAACCATCACCGTCGAAGGTACGCCCACCCGGGTGCTGCGCGGGGGCGCGAAATCGATCCCGCTCGTCTTCCTGCACGGAGGCACGCCCGGGCTGACTCCGTACTGCAGCGGGGCCCACGTCTGGGGCCCATGCCTCGAGCGCTTTTCCAAGGAATTCGAAGTGGTGGCGCTCGACCTGCCCGGCTCCGGCCAGACGCCGTTCACGCCCGCGGGAATGACGGTCGACGCCCTGGCGGCGCACACACGCGCGACCCTGCTCGCGCTCGGGATCGACCGGTGCCACCTGGTCGGCCACGACACGGGCGGGCTGGTGGCGCTGATGCTCGCGTGCGGGGAACCCGGCCTCGCCATGGCCGTCACAGCCGTGGCGAGCGCGGCCGCGGCGCCCTCGGGCGACGGCGTGGACCAGGTCGCGCTGGCGTACCCGCTCGCTCCGCGCTGGCAGCGCTCCTCGCAGCGCGCGGCGGTGGAAAGCGTTTCCTACTCGCACCATCACATAGCCGACGACTTCCTCGACGCTTGCGTCGCGGCGGCCGCGTCGCAGCCGCACGTGGACGCGGCAGCCCGCATCGCGCAGGGTGCGAATGCCGAGAGCTTCGTCCCCAGCATCATGAAGGCGAAGTCACGCTTGTTCGAGACCTGCCGCAACCAGGGCGTGCCGGTACCGGCGCAGGTGGTCTGGGGCACGCACGATCCCTTCGCGACCCTCGACAGTGGCCTGTGGTTGTTTCGCCTGATCGCCCAAAAGCAGCGCGCGACCCACTTCCATGCGATCAACCGGACCGGGGCGCTGCCCTTCCGGGAGGACCCGCAAGCCTTCCACCAGGTCGTGGCGTCGTTCCACGACGGCGTCGCCGCCTGAGCCCGAGAACTCCTTCGATCCTTGCCATGAAAACCAACTCCAGATTTGCCTCCGCCGTGGCGACCTGCCTCGTCGCGATGGCGGCCGTCGCTCCCGCCGCCCAGGCGCAAACGTACCCGGATCGTCCGATCAAGATGATCCTGCCCTTCGGTCCCGGCGGCCCGACCGACTCGGTCGCCCGGATCATCGCGCAGCGCGTCGGCGCCCGCCTCGGGCAGCCCATCGTCGTCGACAACCGTGCCGGGGCCAACGGCCTGGTCGGCACGGAAGCAGTGGCCCGCGCGCCGGCCGACGGCTACACCTTGCTGGTGGCACCGACGGCTCACGCGATCAATCCGAGCATGTACAAGAAGCTGCCCTACGACACCCTGCGCGACTTTGCGTCGGTTGCCTTCATCGGCAATTCGCCAGGCCTGGTCGTGGTCGTCAACAACAGCGTGCCGGCGAAGTCGGTCAAGGAGCTGGTCGCGCTGGCGAAGCAACCCGGCTCGAACCTCGCTTTCGGCTCCGCCGGCAACGGCAACCTGCTGCACCTGGCCGGCGAGTACTTCAACATGAAGACCGGCGCCTCGATGCTGCACGTGACGTACAAGAGCGGTGGCGCCGTGGTGCAGGGCCTGTTCACCGGGGAGATCCAGGTGGCTTTCCTCGGCCCGCCGCAGGCTGCGGAACTCGTCAAGGCCGGCAAGCTGCGCGCGCTCGGCGTCACCAGCAGGGAACGGATCCCGCAGTTCCCCGACATCCCCGCGATCGCCGAGGCCGGCTATCCGGACTACGACATGGATGGTGGTATCCAGGCGGCGATCTACGCACCGGCCAGGACACCCGCGGAGATCATCCAGAAGCTCAATCGCGAGATCAACGAAGTGCTCAAGGAGCCGGCCATCCGGGCCCAGTTCGACACCTTCGCGCTGACCGCCGGCGGCGGCGGTCCCGACGTGCTGGATCGCCAGGTTCGCACCCGCATGCAGCTGTACGGGCAGATCCTGCGCGCCGCCAAGGTCGAACCGGAATGAGTGAGCTCTCATGAGTGACTTCGACAGCCCCGAGAAGAATTACGTGCGGGACTTCGTGGCCCGCAACCGCGAAGCCCTGGCCTGCGTCAGCGACTCGGTCTTCTACTTCGGCGAACTCGGGATGCAGGAGCACCGCACCTGCGAGCTGCTGTGCAGCGTCCTGGAAGAGCACGGCTTCCAGGTGGAGCGCAACATCTCCGGCTTTCCCACCGGGTTCATGGCGACCTACGGCGCCGGCGCACCGGTGATCGCACTGCATGCGGAGTACGACTCGAATCCGACCAATTCGCAGCGCTCCGGCGTGACCGAAAAGGACGAGATCGTGCCCGGCGCCCCCGGCCACTGCGAAGGCCACAACGTGAACGCCGCGGTGCTGGTGACCTCCGCACTGGCCCTGCGCCACGCGATGGAGAAGTTCAAGCTGCGCGGGACGCTGAAGATCTTCGGCGCACCGGCGGAGGAGCAGTTGATCAGCCGGCCCTACTTCGTGCGCGACGGCTACTTCGACGACGTCGACCTCGCTTTCCACGGCCACATCCTGGACGAACTGAAGACCGACTACGGCCTGATCCAGAACGCGTCGATCTCCGTCGACTTCACCTTTCACGGCGAGTCCGCGCATGCGGCGATGTGGCCCTGGCGCGGCCGCGACGCGCTGGACGCGGTGGTGCTGATGGACATGGGCGTCGCCCAGTACCGGGAGCACATGCGCACGACGATGACGGCGCATCGGGTGATCACCAACGGCGGGCAACAACCCAACGTGATCCCGGCGCTGGCCTCGGTCTGGTGGTACTTCCGCGATTCCACCGCCGACGGCGCCCGTGGCCTGTTCGAGCAGGCGAAGAAGATCGCCCAGGGCGCGGCGCTGATGACCAACACCGAAGTGCAGTTCAACGTGCGCAGCGCCGTCTGGCCGGTGCTCGGCAACCAGACGATCGCCGAGGTCGTGCAGCGGAACATCGCCGTCATCGGCATGCCGCGGTGGACCGAGCACGAGCAGGCGTTCGCGACGAATCTTCAGCGCCAGGCGAAAGTGGCCGAAGATGGCCTGCGCCCCGCCGTCACGCCGCTGCTGGGGCCTTCGAAACAGATCCCTGCGTCCAACGATGCCGGCGACGTGTCATGGAAGGTCCCGATGACGCGGGTCTGGTTTCCGGCGAACGTGCCGCACATCCCGTTCCACCACTGGACGGGGGGCGCCGCGCTGGCGACCAGCATCGCGCACAAGGGGGGCGAAGCCGGCACGCTGGCGATCGCCACTTCGGCGATCGACTTCCTGAAGGACCCGGAGCTGGTCGACAGCGCAAAGCGCAGCTTCCGCGAAGCCACGGCTGGTACCCCCTACAGATCGCTGCTGCCGGCCGAACAGGAGGCCCCGGTCCATGTCAACGAGGCGGCGATGGAAAAGTTCCGCCCGCTGATGGAGCCGTTCTACGTCAAGCAGCGTCCCCATTTCATTGCGTGAGCCTCGCGAGTACCCGTCGAGCACAGGAGACAGAGATGACCAACAGCACCCGTTACCCCCGTGAGTGGGCCTGGCCCAAGGACGCCAGGATCGCCGTGTCCGTGAACATGGCATTCGAAGCATTCCTGCGCGCCAGCCAGGTGACCCTGGAAAAGACCTCCAACAAGGTCGACCACTTCTCGATGAGTTACGCGGAGTACGGCGCCAAGTCCGGCGTCTGGCGCATCCTCGACCTGCTCGATGAATTCGGCATCAAGGCGAGCGTGTCGACCAACGGCCTCGCCGCGGAGCGCTGGCCCGAGATCGTCCGCGCCGTCGCCGACGCCGGGCACGAGATCAACGGCCACGCCTGGGCCAACGACCAGATCATGCGCGACGACGACCCGCAAGCAGAGCTGGAGGAAATCCGCCGGTGCACCAAGGTGATCACCGATGCGGCCGGCGTGCGCCCGGTCGGCTGGACCAGCCCCGGCAGCGCCGGCTCCGCCAACACGCTCTCGTTCCTCAAAGGCGAGGGCTACCTGTGGAACGGCGACGACGCCAGCGACGACCTGCCCTTCCTGAGGGAAACGCGCAACGGCCCGATGGTCATCATGCCGCGGACCAACATCTTCCACAACGACTACGCGATGTGGATCATGGGCAAGAACCCGCCGGGAATCATCTGGGAAGGCTTCAAGGATTCGTTCGACGAGCTCTATGCGGAAGGCGGCAAGGGTGCGCCGAAGTGGACCGAGATCACCCTGCATTTCCACATGGCCGGCCGGCCCACGCTCATTCCGACCATCCGCAAATGCCTGGCCTATGCCAAGCAGCACCAGGACGTCTGGTTCGCCAGGAAGCGAGAGATCGCCGAATGGGCGCTGCAGCGCGAGTCGAACGCTGAACGGACCCTTTTCTCCCCACAGGAACAGCAATGAACAAGATCGTCACCGGGCTGCTCGCCGCAACCCTTGCCTCCCTCACGTCGATGGCCGCAGCGCAACCGGTCAAGCTCAAGTTCGCGAGCTTTTCACCGGACACCGAGCGGCTGTTCACGACGGTCATGAAGCCGTTCGTGGCAGGCGTCAACAAGGACTCCGGCGGCACCGTCGAAATCGAGATCTATCCCAACGGCGCGCTCGGGCGCGCGCCGCAGCAGCAAGCGCAGATGGTGCTGGATGGCGTCGCCGATATCGGCTTCGTGGTGCCGGGCTTCACGCCGGGCCGCTTCCCTGACAGCGAAGTCCTCGAGCTGCCGGGCATGTTCCGCGACCTGAAGGAAGGCACCATCGTCTACACGCGCATGGTGGCCTCCGGCGCCATCAAGGACTTCAACGCCGAGTACGTGCCGATCGCGATGTGGGCCACCCCGCCGTTCAGCCTGCACACCAACTATCCGGTCAATTCGATCAGTGACCTCAAGGGTCGAAAGATCCGCGGCTCCGGCGTGTTCCAGATCGAGTCGCTGAAAGCGTTGGGCGTGACGACCGTCGGCATGGCGCCCACGGAAGTGCCGGAGGCGATCAGCCGCCGCACCATCGACGGCTCGACCTCGCAGCCGGCGGTGGTGTACGACTTCGGCCTCGACCGGGTCACCAACCACCACTACTTCATCAAGCTCGGCGTGGTGCCGCTGGTGGTGGTGATGAACAAGAAGAAGTTCGACAGCCTGCCCAAGGCGGGCCAGGACGCGATCCGCAAGTACGGGCTGGAGTGGAACGAGAAGATGTACACCCAGTCGATGCTCGCCTACGACGCCGAACTGGTGAAGCGCATGGAATCCGATCCGAAGCGCAAGGTGGTGCATCCCGGTCCCGCCGACACCGAAGCCGCACGCAAGGCCTTCGAGCCGGTGACGGCCGCCTGGGTCAACAAGAGCCCCCGGCACGCGGAGCTGTACAAGCAGATGCAGGCCGAGATCGAAAAAGTCCGCGCCGGCAAGTAAGGCTGCCGGATGCTCCCCGCCCTCGAAAGGACGGCGCTGCTGGCCACCAGGACGCTGTCCTTCGTCGGCCTGGCAGCCCTGATGCTGCTGGCAGGCATGACGCTGGCCGACGGCATCGGCCGGTCGCTCTTCAACAAGCCCCTCGAAGGCGTCCGCGACATCGGCGGCCTGGCGATCGCCGTGGCCGTGAGTTGCTGCCTGCCCATGGGGCTGCTGGAACGCGGCAACGTGACGATCCGGGTCATCGAAAACATGAGTGCGGCCGCCGGCCGGCTGCTGAATTTCATGGCAGCCGTGCTGGTGGAGATCGTCCTGCTGGCGATGGCCTGGCAGTTCCACCTCTACGCCGAAAAGATGGCGCGGGCGCGCGAGGTCACCTGGGTGCTGCAGATTCCTGTGGCGCCATTCTGGTACGGCGTCGATTTCATCGTCTGGTGTGCGGCGATCGTGCAGGCCATCGTCGTGTTGCTCGAAATGGCGCGGCTCACCGGAAAGCAAAACCATGAGTCCGCTTGAGATCGGTGCGGCCGGCATGGCTGCCCTCTTCCTGTTGATCATCGCCCAGGTCCCGATCGGCTTTGCCATGATGATCGTCGGCGTCGCCGGCCTGGCATTGCAGACCAGCTGGGGACCGGCGATGACGCTGCTGGCCACCGAGTCGGCGTCGGTGCTGTCCAGCGTCGACCTGGCGACCGTGCCCCTGTTCATCCTGATGGGTGTCTTCGCCACGACCGCGGGGTTTTCCAAGGACATCTACAACGCGGTCACCGCTTTGCTCGGGCATCGGCGCGGCGGCCTGGCGTACGCCACCATCGGCGGCTGCGCGGCCTTCGGCGTGGTCTGCGGGTCGTCGACAGCCACTGCGGCCACCTTCGGCAAGGCGGCGTTGCCCGAGATGCTGGCGCGTGGCTATTCGAAGGCGTTTTCGACCGGGACGATCGCTGCCGGCGGCGCGCTCAAGTCGCTCATCCCGCCGTCCGTGGTGATGATCCTGTACTGCGTCGCCACCAAGACCTTCATCTTCGACCTGTTCATCGCCGCGATCATTCCGGCCCTGCTCGCGATCGTGCTGAACCTGCTCGTGATCACGGTCATGACGCGCCTCGATCCGGCGTCGGCGCCGGTGTCGGCTCGGGTGCCGTGGCCGGAACGCCGGCAGGCGCTGAAGGCCGCGGCTCCGGTGGGAGGCCTGATGCTGGCGGTGTTCGGCGGGCTCTACAGCGGGATCTTCACGGTGAACGAGGCGGCTTCCGTGGCGGCGGTGCTGTCGTTCGTGTTCGCGATCCTGCGCCGGCGCCTGACGTTCGCCAACCTGGCGGAGGGATTGCGGGAGTCGGCCAGCGCGACGGCGATGCTGTACGTGATCCTGATCGGCGCCTTCGTGTTCACCTACTTCATCACCTTCGCGAAGATCCCGGAGTCGCTGGTGGCGACCATCAAGGAGCTTTCGCTCCCGCCCCTGGGCGTGATCTTCCTGCTGCTCGTGGCCTACCTGGTCCTCGGCGCCGTGTTCGACGAGATCTCGGCGATGCTGATCACGCTGCCTTTCGTGCTGCCGATCATCACGGGGTATGGATACGACCCGGTCTGGTGGGGGGTGATCAACGTGGTGATCATCGAACTCGGGATGATCATCCCGCCCATCGGCATCATCGTCTTCATCCTGCATGGGATCGCACCGGACATCCCGATGCGCACGATCTTCAAGGGCGTCATGCCCTTCGTCGCGGCCGACCTGCTGTTGCTGGCCGTCATCGTGTTGTTCCCGGCGGTGGCGCTGGGACTGCCGAAGCTGCTGCAGCCCTGAGCGATATCCAAGGAGAGCCTCCGTGCCACAACAATCCCGCTATCCGCGCCAATGGGAATGGCCCGACGGCGCCCGCATCGCACTGTCGATCAACATGGGCTTCGAGGCCTTCATGCGCGCCAGCCAGGTGACGCTGGAAAAAACCGCCAACAAGGTCGATCACTTCTCGCTCAGCTACGCCGAGTACGGCGCCAGGAGCGGCGCGTGGCGCCTGCTCGACCTGCTGGACGAGTTCGGCTTCAAGGGCAGCGTGTCGACCAATGGCCTGGCCGCGGAAAAGTACGAGAAGGTGGTGCGCGCCGTCTCTGACGCGGGCCATGAGGTCAACGGCCATGCGTGGGCCAACGACGAGATCATGCGCGACGACGACCCCGCCGGCGAACTGGCGGAGATCCGTCGCTGCACGAAGGCCTTGACCCAGGCGGCCGGCGTGGCGCCCGTGGGCTGGACCAGCCCAGGCAGCGCCGGCTCCGCGAACACCTTGTCCTTCCTGAAGCAGGAGGGCTACCTGTGGAACGGCGACGATGCCAGCGACGACCTGCCCTTCCTCAAGGACACCCGCAGCGGCCCCATGGTGATCATGCCGCGTACCAACATCTTCCATAACGACTACGCCCTGTGGGTGTTGGGCAAGAATCCGCCCGGCGTGATCTGGGAGAGCTTCAAGGACAGCTTCGACACCCTGTATGCCGAAGGTGTCGCCGGTTCGCCCAAGTGGACCGAGATCACGATGCACTTCCACATGGCCGGGCGGCCGACCTTGATCCCGACGGTGCGCAAATGCCTGCAGTACGCCGCGCAGCACGAGGGCGTGTGGGTCGCCCGCAAGCGCGAGATCGCCGAGTGGGCGATGCAGCGCGAGTCGGGCCGCTGACGCCGGCCCGTCTCTCTGCCGCCCAGACTCCTAGGACGCCGCCTGCAGCCGGCGCTCGCCCTTGCGCCGCTCGGTATGCGGCGGGGGCGGCTCCTTGCCCTTCTTCTGGAGCTCCACATGCTCCTCCAGCGCGCGGGCGCAGCCTGCGCCCAGCAGCAGCACTGCGGACGAGAAGTAGATCCACATCAGCAGCACGATCAGCGAACCGGCGGCGCCATAGGCCGAGACCACTGCCGCACTGGAAAGGTACAGCGTCATCAGCTGCCGGCCGATGGTGAACATCAGCGCACCGACGCTGGCGCCGAACAGCAGGAAGCGCCATTTCGGCTTGTGGCCGCCGCTCAGGCGCATCAGGCCGGCGAACAGGGCGGTGCAAACCACGAAGCTGATCACCTCGTTGATCACCCGAACCAGGATCTCCAGTGCCTGCCTGTCGCCGGCGATCCCCGAGAAGAGCGACAGCAAGGTGGAGATGACCAGCGACACCAGCAGCAGGAAGCCGAACACCAGGATGTAGCCGACGCCGCGCAGCCGCAGTGATGCGGCATGCCACCAGCTCTGCCTGGGCGGCGCGGCGCGGCCGTGGGCCCAGACCAGCTCGAAGGCGCTTTGCAGCTCGTTGAAGACACCGGTGGCGCCGAACAACAGCACGAGAAAGCCGATGATGCTGGCGGCGATGCCTTGCGCCGGCTCCTGGGCGCTCTTGAGCGTGTCCGAAAGCACCACGGTGCCCTGGTCGCCGATGATCGAACCCAGTTGCCGCAACAGGCTCTCTTCCAGCGTGGTGCGATCCATCCACCAGCCGAGCATGCCGACGATCGCCAGCAGCAGCGGCGCCAGGCTGAGGATGCCGTAGAAGGACATGGCCGCACTCATGCGCATGCCGCCGGCCTGGTTCCACAGGTCCAGGGCGCGCGCCAGCGGGTAGGCCGTGCGCACCACGCGCCGCAGCCTTTCGGGAATGTGATCGGTCAGTGCCATGCCGCGAGCATTGCACGATCCAGGCCTCTGCGCCCAGCCGCAGAGCCGGCGCGGCGGGTAGGAGGCTGATTACGTCCAGTGGGGCCGACGAAACTGCATGGGGCCCGGGTCAAGCCCGGAACGCCATGCGGTTTTCAGGGGCCGTTCGAGACCAGGGCCAGCGAATGGCCGTGGACCTTCACCAGCGAGCCGGCCTTCCAGGCGGGCTGCACTTCCTGTTCGAAGCTGCGGCTGCTGCCGTCGCGCAGCGTGACGCGGGTCACCCAGACCGTCTTGCTGGCGACGTGCTTCTGCACCTCGTTGCCGGCGAAGCCACCCGCCACCGCGCCACCGACGGTGGCCACGGTCTTGCCGGTGCCCTTGCCGATCTGGTTGCCGAGCAGGCCGCCGACCACCGCCCCGCCGACGATGCCGACCGCGCCGCCCGAGCCCTTGCGCTTGACCTGCTTGACCTCGGCGACACGGCCGCAGTCTTCGCACATCGCCGCATGCGGCTGGTTCTGCATCTTCTTGGCGATGCCGGGTGGCAGGCCGTGCGGGTTGTCGGCGAGGGCGCCGACCGCGCCGAGCGCCAGCAGGCTGGCGAGTGCGAGTTTCTTCATGCTTGCTCCTTGTGTGCCGCTACTCAACGGTCGAGGCCGCCGCCGGGTACACCGGCGGGTTCAAGCATTCGTGGAATGCTTCACAGATTCGGGGCAAGCAGTCGTTGCAGGAGCTGGATATCGGCGCCGCGCCGTGCTGCCTGGTCGGCCAGCTGGTCCTCGCCGATGCGGCCCACGCTGAAGTACGTGCTGGCCGGATGGCTCAGGTAGAAGCCGCTGACGCTGGCGGCCGGCATCATCGCCATGCTCTCGGTCAGGTCCATGCCGATTTCCCGCGGCTGCAGCAGCGCGAACATGTCGGCCTTGACGCTGTGGTCCGGGCAGGCGGGATAGCCGGGCGCCGGCCGGATGCCCCGGTACTTCTCGGCGATCAGCGCCTCGTTGGGCAGCGCCTCGTCGGCGGCGTAGCCCCACAGGTCCTTGCGCACGCGCTCGTGCAAGGACTCGGCCAAGGCTTCGGCAAGGCGATCGGCCAAGGCCTTGAGCATGATCGCCGAGTAGTCGTCGTGGTCCGCCAGGAAGTACTGCTCCTTCTTCTCCACGCCGAGCCCGGCGGTCACGGCGAAGGCGCCGACGTAGTCATCGGCGACACCGCGCGGCGCCACGAAGTCGGCCAGCGCCCGGCTCGGGCGCATCACCCCATCGATCACCTGCTTTTCCGTCTGCTGCCGCAGGCCGTACCAGGTCAGCACCGGCTGCGTGCGCGCTTCGTCCGCATACAGCTGGATGTCGTCGTCGTTCACGCTATTGGCCGGCCAGAAACCCATCACCGCGCTGGCGGTGAGCCAGCGGCCTTCGATCAGCCGCTTGAGCATGCGCTGGCCATCGGAGAAGACGCGCACCGCCTCGGCGCCGACGACCTCGTCCTTCAGGATGGCCGGGAACGGACCGGCCAGGTCCCAGGTCTGGAAGAACGGTCCCCAGTCGATGTAGCGCACCAGCTCGTGCAGGTCGAAGTTCTTGAACACCCGGCGGCCGATGAACCTGGGCCTGGGCGGCGTGTAGCCGGACCAGTCGATCGGCGTCTTGTTGGCCCGTGCCCTGGCCAGCGGCCACAGCGGCACCTGCTTCTTGCTGGCGTGCAGCTGCCGCACCTTGTCGTAGTCGGCATTCACCTCGGCGATGTACTTCGCCGCCTGTTCCGACGACAGCAGGCTCTGGGCCACGCTGACGCTGCGCGACGCGTCCGGGACGTAGACCACCGGACCATCGTAGTGCGGGGCGATCTTGACGGCGGTGTGCACGCGGCTGGTGGTGGCGCCGCCGATCAGCAGCGGGATCTTGCGGATGCGGAAGTGGTCGTCCTTCTGCATCTCGCTGGCGACGTACTGCATCTCCTCGAGCGAGGGCGTGATCAGCCCAGACAGGCCGACGATGTCCGCCCCCTCGACCTTGGCGCGCGCCAGGATCTCGTGGCACGGGACCATCACGCCCATGTTCACCACCTCGAAGTTGTTGCATTGCAGCACCACGGTGACGATGTTCTTGCCGATGTCGTGGACGTCGCCTTTCACGGTGGCGATGACGATCTTGCCCTTGGCCTTGACGTCTTCACCGGCGGCTTCCTGCTGCTTCTTTTCTTCCTCGATGTAGGGGATCAGGTGGGCCACGGCCTGCTTCATCACGCGCGCCGACTTCACCACCTGCGGCAGGAACATCTTGCCGGCGCCGAACAGGTCGCCGACGATGTTCATGCCGTCCATCAGCGGGCCTTCGATCACGTGCAGCGGCCGGCCGCCCCTGGCCAGCACCTGCTGGTACATCTCCTCGGTGTCGGGCACGATGTACTCGTTCATGCCGTTCACCAGCGCGTGCGACAGCCGCTGCTCCACCGGCAGCGCGCGCCACTCGTTCTTCTTCGTCTCGTCCTTCGCGTTGCCCTTGGCCTGCTCCGCCACTTCGACCAGCCGCTCGCCCGCATCGGGTCGGCGGTTCAGCACGACGTCCTCGACGCGCTCGCGCAATTGCGGCTCCAGCTCGTCGTACACGCCCACCATGCCGGCGTTGACGATGCCCATGTCCATGCCCGCCTTGATCGCGTGGTACAGGAACACGGTGTGGATCGCCTCGCGCACGGGGTCGTTGCCGCGAAAGGAGAAGCTGACGTTGGAGACACCGCCGCTCACCTTGGCGCCGGGCAGGTTCTGCTTGATCCACTTCACCGCTTCGATGAAGTCGACGGCGTAGTTGTTGTGCTCCTCGATGCCGGTGGCGATGGCGAAGATGTTCGGGTCGAAGATGATGTCTTCCGGCGGGAAGCCGATCTCGTCGACCAGCAAGCGGTAGGCGCGCTGGCAGATCTCGGTCTTGCGCTGGTAGGTGTCGGCCTGGCCCTTCTCGTCGAAGGCCATCACGACCGCCGCGGCGCCGTAGCGGCGCACCAGCGTGGCCTGGCGGCGGAACTCCGCCTCGCCTTCCTTCATGCTGATCGAGTTGACGATGCCCTTGCCCTGGATGCAGCGCAGGCCGGCCTCGATCACTTCCCATTTCGACGAGTCGATCATGATCGGCACGCGCGAGATGTCCGGCTCGCTGGCGATGAGGTGGAGGAAGCGCACCATGGCCGCCTTGCTGTCGAGCATGGCCTCGTCCATGTTGATGTCGATGATCTGGGCGCCGTTCTCGACCTGCTGGCGCGCGACCGCCAGGGCCTGCTCGAACTGGCCGCCCAGGATCATGCGGGCGAAGGCCTTGGAGCCGGTGACGTTGGTCCGTTCGCCGATGTTGACGAACAGGCTGCCGGGGCCGATGGAGACGGGCTCCAGGCCGGCGAGCTTCATGGGGGGGACTTCGGTCTGCTGCTGCATCACTCACCTCGTTGGGGTTCCGGGTGAGCGCAGTTGGGTCATCTCAAGCCTGACGGTCCAGCCGCTGCAGCGCTCCTTGAGGTGCGCCTATTTTAATGGAAGGTGGGGGTGGTGCGCACGCCAGGCGTGCGCACCCTACGGGAACCCTTTCGTAGGGTGTGCAAGCTTGGCTTGCGCACCACCCCGCCTCACAGCGGCAGATCCGCCTTCTTCAAAGTCCGCAAGACAAAGGAAGATTTGCTGTGCCGGATCCCCTTGATCTTGTACAACCGCTCCCGCAGCAGCCGCTCGTAATCGCGCGTGTCCTTCACCGCCACCCGCAGCAGGTAGTCGTAGTCGCCTGAGACCAGGTAGGCCTCGATCACTTCCGGGATGGTCGCCAGGACCTCCCCGAACTTCTCCAGCGTGTTGTCGGTGTGGCTGTCGAGCGTGAGTTGCACCAGGACCGTGTCGTTCAAGTCCAGCGCCTGCGGGTTGACGCGCACCGTGTAGCCCTCGATCACCCCCGAGGCCTCCATCTTGCGGATGCGCTCCCAGCAAGGCGAGGAGCTCAGGCCGACGGCCTGGCCGATCTGCTGCAGGCTGGCGCGGCCGTCCGACTGCAGGACCTTGAGGATTTTCCGGTCGATCGCATCCATCCAGCAAGTTTAACTGCGCCTCCGACATCGTGCAGCAGGTTTTCCGTCGCTTCGCTGGAATCGGGTGGACTTCAGCAAGACTTTCCGGACCGCCAAGCAGACACTTGTGGGGTCGGCGGCGCCTACGAGACGCAGCCGGCAGCGAGGAGCCAGCGGGTTACCGCCCGCTGGCATCCCAGCAAGAACGGCAGCCTAAGCGGCTTCCTTGTAGAAGAAATCGCGCTGCACCGAGCGGGCGGCCAGCGGCCGCACGGCCCCGGCGATGGCGCCGATGTGCTCGGGCGTGGTGCCGCAGCAGCCGCCCACGATGTTGACCAGGCCTTCGGCGGCGAACTCGCGCAGCAGCCGCGACGTGTCCTCGGGCGTCTCGTCGAAGCCGGTGTCGCTCATCGGGTTGGGCAGGCCGGCATTGGGATAGCAGCTGATGTAGGTGTCGCCCGCGACCCGGCTCAGCTCCTGGATGTAGGGCCGCATCAGGGCCGCGCCCAGGGCGCAGTTCAATCCCACCGCGATCGGCCGCGCATGCCGCACGCTGTACCAGAAGGCCGTGACGGTCTGGCCACTGAGGATGCGGCCGGAAGCATCGGTGACCGTGCCGCTGATGATCAGCGGCAGCCGCTCGCCACTGTTGGCGAAGAATTCGTCGATGGCGAACAGCGCCGCCTTGGCGTTGAGCGTGTCGAAGATGGTTTCCACCAGCAGCAGGTCCACCCCGCCTTCGACCAGGCCTTCGACCTGCTCGTAGTAGGCCGCCCGCAGCGTCTCGAAGTCGACGTTGCGCGCCGCCGGGTCGTTGACGTCCGGGCTGATGCTGGC
>JAQGMY010000229.1 GCA_028292105.1 Ramlibacter sp. | reverse complement strand
CCAGCACCGTTCCGGCCCAGGCGTCGAATTCCTGTTGGCTGGCCACCAGTGTCGGCAAGCCGCGCGCCAGCACCTGCAGGTAGTGACGAAAGCCCACCGGCGGCGGCACGGCCCGGCCCCGTTCCATGCGGCCTTCGCCGGCCCCGACGAAATGGTCGGGTGCACCATCGAGCACCAGGCGGCGCAGCGGCGCCTCGGAGGCGCCGAGGTCGAGCCAGGCCAAGTCCGCCGGCACGGCAGCGCGAATCGCGCGCACCTTGGCCGTGTCCCCGGCATTCACGGCTTCGGCGAGCTGGCCGATGCCGCTCTCCCGCGTGAAGCGATGACTCTTGCGCAGCTTGATGACCGCCTGGTCGAGGGCTTGTCCGGCGGCGTCGATCAACTTCGGCGGCAAGGCCTCCTCGGCGACCTCGCGCAGCCACGCGGCCGTCGCCGGTCGATAGTGCCCGGCGTCTGCGCGGCGGCACAGCTCTCCGAGCAGGCCGCCCGCCTCCACCGAAGCCAGCTGGTCCTTGTCGCCCAGCAACACCAGCCGTGCCTGCGGCGGCAGGGCAGCGACGACCGCCGCCATGGTTTCCAGGCTGACCATGGAAGCCTCATCGAGCACCAGCACATCGAGCGGCAAGGGGTTCAGCGCCCCGTGACGGAAGCGGCGCGTGCCGGGCACGGTGCCCAGCAGCCGGTGCACGGTGACCACTTCGGTCGGGATGGCGGCGCGCAGTTCGGCCGCGTGGGGCAGCGTCGCCAGCGGCAGGTTCTTCACCGCGTTGGCGATGGACTCGTTCAGTCGCGCCGCGGCCTTGCCGGTGGGCGCAGCCAGCCGGATGCGCAGGCGCCGCCGCTTGCCGCCGGGACCCGCGGGCGCCAGATGCTGCAGCACCGCGAGCAGGCGCACGACGGTGGTCGTCTTGCCGGTGCCGGGCCCGCCCGTGACGATGCCGAAGCGCGAGCGGGCGGCCAGCGCGCAAGCCATCTTCTGCCAGTCGGGGCCGGCGAAGTCGTCGTCGTGCGCCCGCGGGAACAAGGCCGCGAGCGCCTCGCGCAAGCGGTCTTCGTCGACGGATTCTTCGCACGCGAGCCGGACGGCGATCGCTTCGCGCACCGACTGTTCGTGCTGCCAGTAGCGCCGCAGGTACAAGCGCGGGCCTTCCAGCACCAGCGGGCTGTCTCCCGCGCCGCCGCTGACCAGGCCCGGGTGCCGCAAGGACTGCTGCCAGGCAGCGAGCTGCAGGCCTTCGAGAACCGCCGCCGGCAGCGTCACTCCCGCCGGCGCCTCCGCTTCCTCCGGCGGCAGCGCCAGCGTATCGCCCGGGTTGTCCAGCACCGCCTGCAGGTCGAGGCAGACATGGCCGCGCCCCAGCTGGTGGCTGGCCAGCGCGGCTGCCAGCAGCAGCAGCGGCTGCGCATCGGGCGCTTCTTGCGCCAGGAACTTCGCGAACACCAGGTCGAGGTCGCGCAACCAGCCGGCGACGACCCACGTTTCCAGTTGCGCGAGGCAGGCGACCGAGGCGGCCGGCAACACCGCTGCGGCCGTCATGCGTCCACCTCGGCCTCGGTGCCAGCGAACAGCGCGTCGAGCGCGTCCATGAGCGCACGGGGCGGACGCTCCATGTGCAGGCCCTGCGTGGCCGCCGCGTGGCCCCGCAGGAACACATAGACGGCGCCACCGACGTGCCGGTCGTAGTCGTAGTCGTGCAGCCGCGCCCGCAGCAGCCGGTGCAAGGCGAACAGGTACAGGCTGTACTGCAGCTCGTAGCGTTTGCGCAGCACCTCGTCGCGCATCGCCTTGGCGGTGTAGTGCGCATCGGTCTCGCCCAGCCAGTTGGACTTGTAATCGGCCACGAAGTAACGTCCTTCATGCTCGAACACCAGGTCCATGAAGCCCTTGAGCATGCCGTTCAACTGTTGGGGCGCCAGCGCCGGCCGCGCCTCACCGCGCAAGGTATGCGCGGTGACCAGCCGGTCGAGCGCGCGCACCTTCACCTGTGAGGCGGAAAACCAGAACTCCATTTCCACCTGGTAGCCGTGCATGCCAGCCGGTGCCAGCGGTGCGCTGCCGGGCGCCAGCCGCGACAGGTCCAGCGGCGTCGCCAGCCAGCGCGTGAGCCACTCGTTGAGCGCCGACTGGTGCGGCTTCCAGCGGGCGGTATTGCAGCGCCGGGCCAGCAACGCGGCGAGCTCGCCGGGCGCGGTGGCCATGGCGGCGAAGCCCTGCCGCCCCAGCCACTCCAGCAGGCCATGCAGGAAGGTGCCGGGGCTGGCGCCGCGGGGAAAGGCATGCAGCGTCCCGGGCGGGCCAGCTTGCAACGCGTCATCGCCGGCAGGTTCCGCAGCCTCGTCGTCGAAGTAGTTCGCTTCCTGAGCGGTCTCCGGAGCGGCCGCCAAGGCCGTGCCGTCGGCGCCGGTGAGCAGCCGCGAGTAACTCGCGATCCACCAGCGCTCGCGATGCGCCTGCGCCAGCGGCGGCGGGGGCGCGAGCTGCAGGGTGGCCGCGCTGGCGCGATAGCGTTCCTGCGACGCCTGCGGCGCTGGCGCGACGTGGATGGCGCCGGGCGCCAGCGTCGCTTCCAGCATCGCCTGCAAGTTCCCGGGCGGCAGGTCCCCCGACCCATCGAGCAGGTAACCCAGGGCCGTCTGCGGCCACTGGTCGGTCACGGCGACGCCGATCCAGCTTGCATGGCGGGCGCGGGTCAGGGCCACGTACAGCTTGCGCAGGTCTTCCCCCAGCCGTTCGCGGTCGGCCTGCCGCACCACCTCGGCATCGGGCAGCAGCGACACGCGGGCGCGTCCGTCGTCGTCGTGCCACTTGATGGGCACGGCCTCGGGGTCGACCGGCCAGCAGGTGGCGGGGAACGGCAGGAAGACCAGCGGGTATTCGAGTCCCTTGGACTTGTGCACGGTCACGACCTTCAACAGGTCGGCATCGCTTTCCAGCCGCACCTGGCGGTTGTCCGCACCGGCGCCGCCGTCCTGCCGCTGCTCCGCCAGGTGCCGCAACAGCGCATGCTCACCCTGCAGCAGGGCGCTGGCTTGCTGCAGCAGCTCGGCCAGGTGCAGCAGGTCGGTCAGCTGGCGTTCGTCGCCTGCGGCGATCAGCCGCCGCGGTACATGGAAGTCATGCAGCAGTTGGCGCACCATCGGCAGCACGCCCTGGCGACGCCACTGCCGGCGGTAGGCATGGAACGCCTCCACGCGCTCCTCCCAGTGCACCTCGTCGTGGTTGAGACGATCCAGCGCTTTCCAGTCCAGCGCCAGCAGGCCGGTACCCAGCGCCGCCCGCACCAGCCGCGCGTCGTCCGGTTCGGCGCAGGCCTGCAGCAGGCGCTGCAGTTCGGCGGCGGCGGCAGTGTCGAACACGCTGTCGCGGTCCGACAGGTAGACGCTGCGCACGCCGCCGGCGGCCAGCGCTTGCCGCACCGCGAGCGCCTCGGTGCCGCTGTTCACCAGCACGGCGATGTCGCGCGGCCGCAGGGGCTGCAGGCTGCCGTCGGCCTGCACGAAGCCGGTGTCGCCGCCCTGGCCCAGCCGCAGCAGCCGCACGATTTCCGCCGCGCAGGCCGCCGCCATCACCTTGCGGTATTCGCCGGCGCGCACCGGCGCCCCCGCCTCGTGCCACCAGCAGGTGAGCGCGGGCGCCTCCTGCCGCTGCACCACCCAGCGGTCCTTGCGACCCTGCGCCTCCACGTTGTAGAAGGGCAAGGGATTGCCTTCGGCGGTGCGGAACAGGAAAGCACCGGCGCCTTCGCTGCGCCGCTCGGCGGCGTCGAAGAAGTGGTTCACCGCTTGCACCATCGCGGTCGTGGAGCGGTAGTTGGTCCCCAGCGTGAAGTGGCGTCCTGCCGTGTCGCTGCGGGCCGCCAGGTAGGTGTAGATGTCCGCCCCCCGGAAGGCGTAGATCGCCTGCTTGGGGTCGCCGATCAACACCATCGACGTCGCGCCGCTGGCGGCCGCCGCGCCGCCATAGATGCGCCGGAAGATGCCGTACTGCACCGGGTCCGTGTCCTGGAATTCGTCGATCAGCGCCACCGGGAACTGCTGGCGGATCAGCGCGGCCAGGCGCTCGCCGTTGCCGTCGTCGTGCAGCGCCGCGTGCAGGCGCGTGAGCAGGTCGCCGAAGCCCATCTGGGCGCGCCGGTGCTGCTCGCGGGCGATGCGCTGCGCCACCCAGCCCACCGCGTGCGCCAGCACTTCGTGGCGCGCGTCCGGCGCGCCGGCCAGCCGCTCGCGCAGGCTCTCGAGGTTTTCGAACGCCGGGTGCTCGGGCGGCTCGCCGCTCTTCCACGCCTCGCGCAAGCCGGCGCGGGTCAGCCGGGTCCAGCCGGTGCTCTTGGCCGGCATCGGCTCGTCGCACTCGCCGCGGCACCAGCGCCGCAGGTCCTGCAGCCACGGGCCGTAGAAGCGTTGCTGCAGCTTCTGCCCATGCACCTGGCCGTCGCGAACGGCAGCGGTGAGCAGCGCGTCCAGCTCTTCGCACCAGGTCTGCCACGGCTGCCGCAGTTCCGCCAGGGTTTCGGCCCGGGCGATGCGCGCCTGCTCCAGCGCCTCGGCGGGCTCCCGCGCCGGCCCGAGCAGGTCGGCATGCGGCAGCAGGCGGGCCAGCTGCCTGGCCAGCGCGGCCGGCTCGGTCCACCAGCCGCGCACGGCATCGGTGTCGGCGGCCGGCAGCGGATAGAAGAAGGTGCGCCAGTAGTCGCGCGTGGCCTCGTCGAGCAGGTCGCGCTCGTCGGTCTCCAGCGTCTGGCTGAACAGGCTGCCGCTGTCGAAGGCATGCTCGCGCAGCATGCGGTTGCACCAGCCGTGGATGGTGGAGACGGCGGCCTCGTCCATCCACTCCGCCGCCACCTGCAGCCGCCGCGCGCAGCCGGGCCAGTCCTGCTCGGGGTAAGAGGCGCGCAGGTCGTGCAGCAGGTCTTCCCCGGCCGGTCGCACCGCGACGGTCGCCGGGTCGAGCAGGAAAGCGGCGGCGGCCTGGGCCAGGCGCGCCCGGATGCGGTCGCGCAGTTCCTTGGTGGCCGCTTCGGTGAAGGTCACGACCAGGATTTCCGGCGGCATCAGCGGCCGGTCGAACGCGGCCTCGTCGCCGTGTCCGAGCACCAGCCGCAGATACAGCGCGGCGATGGTGAAAGTCTTGCCGGTGCCGGCGCTCGCCTCGATCAGGGCGTTGCCGCGCAGCGGAAAGCGCAGGGCCTGCAGCAAGGGAGGATGCACGTCGCTCATTCGGCGCCTTGGTCGCTGTCGTCTTTCGGCGGCGGGCCGAGGTGATGCCGCAGCGGCTGCAGCAAGGCCTCGGTCCAGCGCGCGAACTCGCCGCCGCACCAGAGCGCGTCGAAGTCCTGGTAGGCGCGGGCCAGGCAGATGTCCCGGTCCCGCTGCTGCTCGTAGCAGGCCTGCACCGCTTCCCTTGCCTTGGCCGGCGCGTCCGGCTCCGGCGGCCGGCCCTTGCGCGGCTCGAGCGCCTTCAGGTAAGCGGTCGCACCTTGCACGTCGAAGGGCAGCGGCCGCCGCATCCCCTCTTCCCAGGCTTGCAGCAGCACCGTCCAGGCGGCGCGTGCTTCATCGAGCGGCAGCGGCGGCAGCACCGCGCGCCCCGCCTTGCTGAGGATGATGGTGGTCAGAGGCTGCCCTTGCAGGTGGCCGGCCAGGTGCGCGGCCCAGTGCGGCAGCAGCCGGTCGAAGCGATAGCGGCGGTTCGCCACCAGGCTGCTGTTCTCCAGCACGAGCCGCGCGCGCCGGGCTGCAGTGCTGTCGGCGCGCAGGCCGGCCAGCCAGTCCTCCATCCGCACGTCGACGCCCGCGATGACGCCGACGTACTCCACCGCATGCTCCTGCAGCAGGTTCGGCCAGTCGGCGACCGCGCGGGCGTATTGGTCGAACAGCCGCTCCATCGGAGCTTGCAGCTCCTGCAGCACCGGCGCGGCGAAGGCGCCGTGCGGCAGTTCGCCGCGCAGCGCAATGCGTGCCAGCTGCGCCTGCAATGCGTCCTCGCGCGAGCGGCCGGCGTCGACCGCGGCGCGCTGCGCCAGGATCAACTCGGCCTGCAACTTCCAGTTCACGAGCGCATCGATGCCGAACGGCTCCTCGTCTTCGGCCACCGGGTCCTCGTCGCGAAAGACGATGCCCAGGCGTTGCTGCAGGAAAGCGCGTGCCGGGTGTTTGAGGAAGTCGCCGAGCTGGCGCAGCGTCAGCGCATGCGGACCGGGACGCGCCACCAGCGGGTCGACGCAGCCGCCTTCCGCGGCCCCGGGCGCTGCGAGGCTGGCGCGCCATTCGCTCGCATGGCTGAACAGGCCGGGCACGCTGCCGTCGAAGTAGGCGGGGTGGAAGGGCTGCAGCCGATGCTCCACGGTCAGCGTGCGCAGCAAGCCAGGGCCGTCTCCATCCTGCAGCCGCCAACCGGCGGCGACGTGGTCGCGCAGCTGCGCCACCAGCACCGAAGGCGGCCGCTCCTCGTTGTCATGGATGCTGCGGCCGACCCAGCTCACGTGCAGGTGCTCGCGCGCCGAGAGCAAGGCCTCCAGGAACAGGTAGCGGTCGTCTTCGCGCCGCGAGCGGTCTCCGGCCCGATGGTCTCCGGCCATCAGGTCGAAGTCCATGGGCACGCGGCTGCGCGGGTAGTCGCCGTCGTTCATGCCGAGCAGCCCGACCCAGCGGAACGGAATGGCCCGCATCGGCATCAGCGACGCGAAGGTCACGCCACCGCCGAAGAAAGGCTGCTTCAGGTCGGGCGGCTCCATGCAACCCAGCCAGTGCTCGCGCACCACCGACAGCGGCAGCGCCTCGACCAGGCCGGCGGCAGCACACGCCTGTTCCCAGTCGTCCAGCGCCGCCTGCGCCCGCAGCAGCGTCAGGCCGTCGGCGCTGCCGTCGGCCGCATCGAAAAAGTCGTCGAGCAGCTGCCGCAGCTGCGAGCTCCATTCGTGCGGCGACGCGGCGAGCTGCAAAGACTGCCAATGCCCTTCGAGCGCATCCAGCAGGCGAACCAGCGGGCCGAGCAGCGCGGCTTCCAGGCCGCCGACGTCTTCCAGCGGCTCGATCGCGTTCCACGCCTGGCCGGCGCCGACCGCATAACCGAGCAGCATGCGGCGCAAGCCGGAGGCCCAGCTGTTCTGCTCCATGCCGGGCGGCAGCGCCAGCGAGGCACGGTGTTGCGCATGCAGGCCCCAGCGCACGCCGGCGGCCTCGATCCACTGGCGCAGCAAGGGCAGCTGCTCGTCGCCGATGCCGAAGCGCCGGCGCAGCGCCGCCACGTGCAGCAGGTCGATCACCTCGTTGGCGGTCACCCGCGCCTGCGGCAGCGTGAGCAGCTTTTCCAGCGCCGCCAGCAGCGGGTCCTGCTGGCGCTGCCCCTGGTCGGCGACGGTGAAGGGGATGTGCCGCGGATCGCCCGGCTCGGCCAGCCCGAACACCGCCTGCACATGCGGCACGTAGGTGGCGATGTCGGGCACCATGACGATGACATCGCGCGGGCGCAGCGTGGGGTCCGCCGTGAAGGCCGCCAGCAGCTGGTCGTGCAGCACCTCGACTTCGCGCTGCGGCCCGTGCGTGACGTGAAACGTGATCGAGCGATCCGTCGCCGGGTCGACTGGGGGCCACTGCTCCTGCGTCTCGCCCAGGGGACGCAGCTCGCGGATGTCGTCCTGCAACTGCCGCAGCAGCGAATCGGCAGGGTTGGGTACGAACAGGTCGATCCGCTGGCCGGCGGCACGAAACCGCGCTTCGTAGGCGTCGCGTCTGTCGTAGTCGTCCAGCAGCCGGATGAAGTCGCGCCCCTGCTTGCCCCAGGCGGCGAGCAGCGGCTGGGTCATCAGGTGCAGCGCGTCGTCGGCCACTTCGCCGCGCAGGCCCGGCCGGCGTTGTTGCCGCCGTGCGCGGTGCACGTCCTGTTCGGACACGATGTACGACCAGTCGTGCTCGCAGGGGTTGTGCACGCACAGCAGCACCTGCGTCCATCGCGATACCGCGGCCAGCGCTTCGAGCGCCTGGCGCGGCAGCGAGGAGATGCCGAACACGCTGATGCGCCGGGGCAAGGTTGCGGGTCGACCGCCCTGGCCTGCCGCAACCGCTTCGAGGAAGCGGGCGTGCACACGGGCCCGGCTGCTGGCGGCGCCCGCCGCGCCGACGTCGCGCAGCAGTTCCCGCCACAGCGTGGGCTGCCAGCGCAGCGCCTCCGGCACGCCGACCTGGGCGTTGCCGCGCGTGATGACGTCGTCACCGGCCGCCCAGCGTTCCAGCCAGTCGGCGCGGTAGACCTGGTATTGGTCCAGCAGGTCGGCCAGCCGCAGCGCGAGCTGGTGCCGTTTGCGGCCGTCGTCGTCCGCCTGCAGGAAGCGGCGCAGCGGCGCGAACTCCGCACCGGCCAGCAGCGCCGGCAGCAAGCGCATCAGCCGCCACACCATTTGCGACTTGTCGAAGGGCGACTCGGGCGGCACCTGGTCGGGGCCGAGCACGCACCGGTAGACGTCCCACAGGGCGCGGGCCGGCAACTGCGTCTGCAAGGCCGCGGCGATGCCGAGGCCGCCGTGCGCCGCATTGCCCGCCAGCGACAGCTTGAGCCACTGCGCCACCCCGTTGCTTTGCACCAGCACCAGCTCGTTTTCCAGTGGCGCCAGCGGGTGCCTCTTCATCCAGGCGACCAGCAGGTCGCGCAGCGATTCGGGCTGGTTGCCATGGACCACCATGAACCCCGGCTCGAGCTCCTCGGGCGGCAGTTCCGCGAACAGGTCGGGGGTGTACCCGGTCTCAGGCATCGGCGCGACCGGCGGCGAGCTGCTCCCGGGTGATGATCTCCAGCGGCACGCTGCCGCCGAAATCCAGTTCCAGCGCCGCCTTCTCCACCAGGTGCTCGGGCATCTGGCCCTTCACCGCGACACCCAGCCTTTCGAATTCCTTGGCCTGCTGGATCAGGTTGCCGCGGCCGTTGACCAGCTGCCCCATGGCGTTGCCGAAGGACTCCTTGGCGCGGTCCAGGTTCTTGCCCACCGTCTCCATGCTGTTGACGAAGGAAACCAGCTTGGCGTAGACCTTGCCGGCGCGATCTGCCAGCGCCGCCGTATGGGCGTTCTGCTCCTCGAAGCGCCACAGCTGCCGCACGATGTTCAGGCTGGTCAGCAGCGTGGTCGGCGTGGCGACCAGGATGTTGCGTTCGATGGCGCGCTGGAACAGCGACTCGTCGGCCCGCAGCGCCTCGACGAAGGCCGACTCGATCGGGATGAACATGAACACCATCTCCGGCGTGTTCAGCCCCGGCAGGTCGTAGTACCTGCGATCGGCCAGTTCCGAGATGCGATCGGCGATCGCGTTGACGTGCTCGCGCAGCGCCACTTCGCGCACCGCCGGGTCATCGGAGTTGACGTAGCGGGTGTAGGCGTTGAGCGAGACCTTGGCGTCGATCACCAGGTGCTTGTTCTGCGGCAGCGACAGCACCACGTCCGGTCGGCGCCGGCCTTCTTCGGTGTCGAAGCTGACCTCGCGGCGGTAGTCCTTGCCTTCGCACAGGCCGGCGCGGTCCAGCACGTTGCCCAGCACCAGCTCGCCCCAGTTGCCCTGCATCTTCGACTGGCCCTTGAGCGCCACCGCCAGGCCATGCGCCTCTTGGGTGATCTGCTTGTTCAGCTCCTTGAGCTGGCCGAGCTCTGCCCGCAAGGCGGCCTGCTGCTCGACGTCCTTGGCGTGGATCTCTTCCACCTTCGCCTTGAACTCGGTCATGCGCTCGCGCAGCGGATTGACGATCTGCCCCAGGCTGGTTTCGTTGTGTTCCGTGAAGCGCTTGGTCTTCTCGTCCAGGATCTCCCCGGCCAGTGCCTTGAACTGGTTGGACAACTCGTTCCTGGCCTCGGCCAGCAAGGCGATCTGGGCGGTGGTCTGGGAGCGCTCGGCATCGAGCGTGGCCCGGACTTCGGCCAGCGCCTCCCGCGCCGAATGCAGTTCGCCGGTGAGCGAGCGCGCCTCGGCGGCCAGCCGGTCCACGCCGGACTCCGCCAGCCGCGCGCGGTCTTCGGCGCCGGCCAGCTTCTGGGTGCGCTGCGCCACGTCGACCGAGAGGCGGGTGACGTCCGCCTGGCAGGCGGCGAGCTGCTCCTGGGCTTCGCGAACCTGCTGCTCCAGCTGCGGCACGCGGCTGGCGCGCTCGGCCAGCTGGGCGCGCTCGTCCCGGGCGGCGTCGAGCGCGTCGCGCCAGCCGTCGGCCTGCAGCTTCAGCGCCGCGTGCGCCTTTTGCGCCAGCTCGCGGTCCTGCTCGAGTCCGCGCACGCGCTCCAGCGCGGC
>JAQGMY010000202.1 GCA_028292105.1 Ramlibacter sp. | reverse complement strand
AGCTGCTGGAGCTGCCGGCGTGCGGGCATTCGCCGCACAAGGACCAGCCGGAGGCCGTGATCGAGGCGGTGAAGGGTTTCCTGGCCGTGGCGTCGCGGGGTTGACGCAGCGACGGTGGCGCGACTGCATGGATTGCGGCTCGAGGCCGCAATGACATGGAGCGGGGTGTGGGGCACGGTGCGCAAGCAAGCTTGCACACCCTACAGAACCGGCCCCGTAGGGTGTGCACGCTTGCGTGCGCACCAGCTGCCCTGACTTCCCAGCCCTACTCCCCCACCGCAGACCGCCACATCTTCAGCGACCGGTTCATCAGCACCGTCTTCTCGCCGCCTATGTGCGTCTCCTGCGCTTCGTCATCGCTGGTGTCCACCAGCAACTCCCACTGGCCACAGCCCTGCACCGCCGGCAACGTGAACTCCAGGTCCTCGTGCGACGAGGACAGCATCAGCAGCAGGTGGTCGCCCGTGATGGGCCGGCCCTGCCGGTCCGTTTCGCGCATGCCATTGCCGGCCAGGAACATCGCCAGTGACTGCGTGTGCGGGTTCTCCCAGTCCTCGTCGGTCATCTGCTCGCCATCGTGCCGGTACCACATGATGTCCTGCACGTCCGTGCCGCGGATCGGCCGGCCGGAGAAGAATTTCTGCCGGCGCAGCACGGGGTGCGTGCGCCGCAGCTCGATCAGGCGCCGGGTGAATTGCAGCAGCGCCTGGTCGGTGTTGTTCCAGTCGTACCAGCTGATCTCGTTGTCCTGGCAATAGGCATTGTTGTTGCCCGACTGCGTGTTGCCGATCTCGTCGCCGCCCAGCAGCATGGGCGTGCCCTGGCTGAGGAGCAGCGTCGCGAGGAAGTTGCGCTGCTGGCGCGCCCGCAGCTTGTTGACTTCCGGGTCGTCGGTCGGTCCCTCGGCGCCGCAGTTCCACGAGCGGTTGTCGTTGTGACCGTCCTGGTTGCCTTCCAGGTTGGCCTCGTTGTGCTTGTCGTTGTAGCTCACGGTGTCGCGCAGCGTGAAGCCGTCGTGCGCCGTGATGAAGTTGATGCTGGCCGACGGCTTGCGGCCATCGTTCTGGTACAGGTCGCTGGAGCCGGTAAGCCGGTAGCCGAGGTCGCTGGCGAGTCCGCCTTCGCCTTTCCAGAACGCGCGCAGCGAGTCGCGGTAGATGCCGTTCCACTCCGCCCACTTCACCGGGAAGTTGCCGACCTGGTAGCCGCCCTCGCCCACGTCCCAGGGTTCGGCGATCAGCTTCACCTGCGACAGCACCGGGTCCTGGTGGATGATGGTGAAGAAGCCCGAGAGCTGGTCGACCTCGTGCAGTCCCCGGGCCAGCGTGCTGGCCAGGTCGAAGCGGAAGCCGTCGACGTGCATCTCCAGCACCCAGTAGCGCAGCGAATCCATGATCAGCTGCAGCGTCTGCGGGTGGCGCACGTTCAGCGTGTTGCCGGTGCCGGTGTAGTCGAAGTAGAAGCGGGGGTTGTCCGGCACCAGCCGGTAGTAGGTCGGGTTGTCGATGCCCTTGAAGCTGAGCGTCGGGCCCATGTGGTTGCCCTCGGCGGTGTGGTTGTAGACCACGTCCAGGATCACCTCCAGCCCCGCCGCATGCAGGGCCTTCACCATCTCCTTGAACTCGCGCACCGCGCCGACCGGATCGCCGGCGCGGAAGGCGGCGCTGTAGCGCAGTTCCGGCGCGAAGAAGTTCAGGGTCGAATAGCCCCAGTAGTTGGTGAGCCCCTTGTCCAGCAGGAAGGGATCGTCGAGGTGCACATGCACCGGCATCAGCTCGATCGCGGTCACGCCCAGGTCACGCAGATAGGCGACGGTGGCCGGATGCGCGAGGCCGGCGTAGGTGCCGCGCAGTTCCTGCGGCACGTCCGGATGCAGCATCGTGAGCCCCTTGGCATGGGTCTCGTAGATCACCGTGTCGCGCAGCGGCCGGTTGGGCGAGCGGTCGCCGGACCAGTCGAAGGCGGGGTCCAGGACCACGGCGAGGGGGGCGCCGCGCTGGTCGGTGTCCAGCATGGCGTAGTCCTCGTGCTCGCCTCCCGGCTGGTAGGCGAACACGCCGGCGTCGAAGTTCTCCAGACCATCGAGCGCCTTGGCGTACGGGTCGAGCAGCACCACGTTCGGATTGAAGCGCAGCCCCCGGTCCGGCTCGTACGGACCGTGCACCCGCAGCCCGTAGCGCTGGCCGGGCTGGATGCCGGGGATGTAGCCGTGCCAGACGAAGGCCGTCTGCTCGCGCAGCGCCACGCGTTGCTCGCGGCCCTGGGCGTCGAACAGGCAGACCTCCAGCCGGGTGGCGTTCTCGGAATAGATCGCGAAGTTGGTGCCCTGGCCATCCCAGGTGGCACCCAGCGGATACGGATCGCCGGGTGTGACGATGCGTTGCGCCACGTCGGGCACGAGGGGCGCTTGCTGCATGCGGCTCACTTCAGGAACAGGGGGCCGCTGAGCTGCGCGCCGGGGGCGATGCCGCGCTGGTCGAACCAGCCCTGGTTGACTTCCAGGATGTAGCGCACGGGGTGCTCGGACGACTCGCCGTCCAGGTCGTGCGGCTCCAGGTCGGCGATCTTCAGGATGGTGCCGTCCTCCTCGAGGAAGGCGATGGACAGCGGCAGCGGCGTGTCCTTCATCCAGAAATTCTGCACGGCGCGCTCGTCGCACATGAAGAGCATGCCTTCGTCGGCGGGCAGGTCGCGGCGGAACATCAGGCCCTGGGCCCGTTCTTCATCGGTGCGGGCCACGTACACCTGGATCTGGTGGTCACCGGCAGTCAGCTGGACGCGAGGCAGGTTCATCGCTCGAAAGTTCCTGTTGGGTGGATTCCGCTATCCTCGCTTGCCCCGGCCGTCGGGGCCGTAGGAATGCACCGCCGCCTGCACAGGTGAGGCGGGTGCCCCGTGTAGGATTGCTCGTGACTTCGCCACCGACTTCTCCCCCTGCTCCCGCTGCCGCTGCCGCTGTCGCCGGCGCCGACGTGCGCGCCGCCGTCCTGCTGCTGTCCATGGGCGCCTTCCTCAGTGGCTGCGCGCTGCGCATCTGCGACGGCCTCCTGCCCCGGCTGGCATCCGACTTCTCCATCACCGCCGGCACCGCCAGCCGCGTGGTCCTCTCCTTCGCCATGGCGTACGGGCTGGCGCAGCTCGGCTTCGGGCCCCTGGGCGACCGGTTCGGCAAGGCACGCATGGTGTGCACCGCCTTGTTCGGCTGTTCGGTGGGCGCGCTGGTCTGCGCGCTCGCACCCGGCTTCGATGCGCTGGTCGGCGTGCGCGCGATCTGGGGCATCGCTTCGGCCGGCGTGCTGCCGCTGTCGATGGCCTGGGTCGGCGATGCCGTGCCTTACGAGCAGCGCCAGGCCACGCTCGCGCGACTGCTGTTGGGCACCTTGTCGGGGATGATGATCGGCCAGCTCGCCGGCGGGCTGTTCGCCGACGCGCCGGCACTGGGCTGGCGCGGCGCCTTCGGCACCCTCAGCGTGCTGTACCTCGCGGTGGCCACGCTGCTGCTGGTGCGCATGCGGACCATCCAGGCCCCCATCAGTGCGCCACCGGGAGGCCGTTTTTCCTACGGCAAGCAGCTCGGCTCGGTGCTGTCGTTGCCGTGGGCCCGCTTCGTGCTGGCCATGGGCCTGGCCGAGGGGCTGTTCCTGCTGGGTCCGCTGGCCTTCCTGCCGGCTTACCTGCACCAGCGCTTCGGCATCGCGATTTCGGCGGCCAGCGCGCTCATCGCCGTCTATGCCGTCGGCGGGCTCGTCTATGCCGTCACGGCCAAGCACATCGTGCAGCGCTTCGGCGAGCGGCGCATGGCGTGGACCGGCGGGCTGATCATGGGCACGGGTTTCCTGGCCTGGTACCTGTCCCCGCTGGCGTGGCTGGCGGCGCCGGTGGCGCTGGCAGTGGGTTTCGGCACCTACTTGTTCCACAACACGCTGCAGACCAATGCAACCCAGATGGCGCCGGCCGTGCGCGGCACGGCGGTCTCCCTGTTCGCCTCCTGCTTCTTTTTCGGGCAGGCGCTGGGCACCTCCTGGGCCGGCCCGACCTTCGACCACCTCGGTCCCGCCCCCTTGCTGCTGGTGCCGGCGGTCCTGCTGCCGCTGCTGGGCTGGATCTTTGCGCGCGGCCTGCAGCGCCGCGCCGCCACTTGAAGGAGACCACGATGCAGGCAGCTTTCTACACCCGCCAGGGCGCGTCCGACGTGCTCACCGTCGGCGAGCAGCCGACACCCCAGCCCGGCCCCGGCGAAGTGCGGGTGCGGCTGCGGACGTCCGGCGTCAACCCCTCCGACTACAAGACGCGCAAGGGCGGCCGCGGCGCCATGCAGTACCCGCTGGTGATCCCGCACAGCGACGGCGCGGGCGTGATCGACGCCGTCGGCACGGGTGTGCCGGCTTCCCGTGTCGGCGAGCGGGTCTGGACCTGGAACGCGCAGTGGAACCGCCCCTTCGGCACCGCCGCCCAATGGATCGCCTTGCCCTCGCAACAGGCCGTGCGCCTGCCGGACGGCGTCGACGATGCCGCGGCGGCCTGCCTGGGCATCCCCGTCTTCACGGCGTGGGAAGCCGTGCGCCAGGCCATGGTGCAGCCCGGCATGACCGTGCTGGTCACCGGTGGCGCCGGCTCGGTGGGGCACTACGTGATCCAGCTGGCCAAGCGGCGCGGCGCGACCGTGCTGACCACCGTGAGCACCGATGCGAAGGCGGAGCACGCCAGCCAGGCCGGGGCCGACCACGTGATCCGCTACAAGGACGAAGACGTCGGCGCGCGGGTGCAGGCGCTGACCGGCGGCAAGGGCGTGGACGCCATCATCGAGATGGACTTCCCCGCCAACGTGGCGTTCTACCCGGCCTGCCTGCGCGCCGGTGCGCGTGTCGTCGTCTATGGAACCGGCCGTCCGGAAGCGCAGGTCCCCGCCGGCTGGTTCATGCGCAACCGGCTGGCGGTGAGCTTCGTGTTCATCTACGAGATCGAACCGGAGGACCGCGAAGGCGGCCTGCGCGAACTGGAGGTGCTGCTGCGCGAAGGGGCGCTGCAGCACACCGTCGCCCTGCGCCTGCCGCTGGCGGACATCGCGCGGGCGCATGACATCGTCGAACAAGGCCAGGTGCTCGGGCACGTGGTGCTGGACATTTCCTGAAGGAGCCGCCATGGACCTGCAACTCAAAGGCAAGCACGTGCTGATCACCGGCGGCAGCCGCGGCATCGGCCTGTCCTGCGCGCGTGAATTCCTGGCCGAAGGCTGCAGCGTCACGCTCGTCGCACGCGATGCCGGCCACATGGAAAGGGCGCTCACCGCGCTGCGCAGCGCACCAGGGGCGCAGGTCGCCGGCCATTGCGCGGACCTGACCGATCCGGTGGCGGCGGTGCAGGCGGTCGACGCCGCGGAAGCGGGCCTGGGCGCGATCGACATCCTGGTGAATTCCGCCGGCGCCGCGCTGCGCACCCCGTTCGAGGAACTGCAGCCGCAAGCCTGGCATGACGCCATGCAAGCCAAGTTCTTCACCTATGTGCACGTGATGGACCCGGTGGTCAAGCGCATGGGCGCGCGCGGCACCGGCGCCGTCATCAACGTGATCGGCATGGGCGGCAAGGTCGCGACCACCACGCACCTGGCCGGCGGCGCGGCCAACGCCGCGCTCATGCTGGTCACCGCCGGTCTTGCCGCGGCCTATGGTCCCCGCGGAGTGCGCGTCAATGCCGTCAACCCCTCCCTGACCTTGACGGACCGGCTGGCTGAAGGCTTCGCCGTCGACGCGCGGCTGCGCAAGGTCAGCGAGGCCGAGGTGCTGAAGCAGGCCGAGGCCAGGATGCCGCTGCGCCGCCTGCTCAAGCCCGAGGAGGTGGCCTCGGCGGTGGTGTTCCTGGCCTCACCGCGCGCTTCCTACATCAGCGGCGCGATCCTCTCGATGGACGGCGCCACCACCCCGATGGTGGTTTAGGCCAGTCTCGTAGGGTGTGCAAGCTCCGCTTGCGCACCATCCCCGTCCCGGCTGAGCTACCCCGACCGCCGGGCGCATCAGCCGGTGTCCTACTGCCACGGCGCCCCGCTGAGTCGCAGAATGGGCGCCATGAACGTCGACATCTACCGCCGCCCCGAAGCGAACAACAAGTTCAGCTATCTCATCGTGCCCGCCGGCCAGCCGATCCCGGAGGAAGTCACCAACATCGACTGGCAGGCGCGCCAGCAGGGTGTCAGCGTGGACGAAACGCAGAGGCACCTGCACCCCTACGAGATCGACAATGCACGCGG
>JAQGMY010000195.1 GCA_028292105.1 Ramlibacter sp. | reverse complement strand
GAAGACGATAGAGGCCGACAGCCTGCGCCTGTCCCGGCTGGCCGGAAGTGCCGGTCACCAGGGCGTGGTGGCGCGCGTCGAGCCGCTGCCGGTGAACAACTCGATCGACGACCTGCTCGACACCTTGGCGGTGCCGCCGCTGCTGCTGGTGCTCGACGGCGTGACCGACCCGCACAACCTGGGCGCCTGCCTGCGGGTGGCCGACGGCGCCGGCGCGCATGCGGTGATCGCGCCCAAGGACCACGCCGTCGGCATCAACGCCACGGTCGCCAAGGTGGCGAGCGGCGCCGCCGAGACGGTGCCGTACTTCATGGTGACCAACCTGGCGCGCACCCTGGGCGAGTTGAAGGAGCGCAGCATCTGGTGCCTGGGACTGAGTGACGAGGCCACGCAGACTCTGTATCAATCGGACCTGAAGACGGCCACCGCACTCGTGCTCGGCGCCGAAGGCACGGGCCTGCGGCAGCTCACCCGCAAGACCTGCGACGGCCTGGTCTCCATTCCGATGCTGGGTGCCGTGGAGAGCCTGAACGTGTCGGTGGCCAGCGGCATCTGCCTGTACGAAGCGGTGCGGCAACGCTTGTGAAAGCCGCCGTCCGCGACTGGGTGCGGGCCGCCCGGCGCATCGTGGTCCTGAGCGGCGCCGGCATGAGCGCCGAATCCGGCGTGCCGACCTTCCGCGACGCACAGACCGGCCTGTGGGCGAAGTTCCGGCCGGAACAACTGGCCACCGAAGAAGCCTTCCGTGCGGATCCCGGGATGGTGTGGGACTGGTACCAGCTGCGGCGGGAGATGATCGGCAAGGTGGTGCCGAATGCGGGTCACCTCGCGGTTGCCGCGTTCCAGCAGCGGCATCCTGGACGCCTGGCGGTGGTCACGCAGAACGTCGACGGGCTGCACCAGCGCGCCGGCTCGGCCGGGGTGCTGGCCCTGCACGGCAACATCGCCGAAGACCGCTGGCTGGACCGGCCCCGCGCCTGCTGCACGCGGGCCAGCCTGGAGCCGGGGCGGCCTCCGCGCTGCGCCGTCTGCGGCAACCTGCGCCGGCCGGCGGTGGTGTGGTTCGGAGAAATGCTCCCGCCAGCGCAACTGGCCGCGGCGCAGGACGCCGCCGCCGCTTGTGATCTGATGCTGGTGGTGGGCACGTCTGGAGTGGTCTATCCAGCGGCCGGCCTGGCGCGCAGCACGCGCGGTCGCGTCGCCATCGTCAACCCCGAAGAGACCGAGCTGGACGATGCAGCCGACGCCGTGCTGCGTGGCACTTCGGCCAGCCTGTTGCCTTACCTGCTGGAGGACTGAAGAATGAAAACGATCGTGGCCGCGGCCGCCGCCGCCCTGCTGTTGGCAAGCTGCACGCAGGAGCAGCAGAACAAGCTGGGGCGCGACATCCAGAACTGGACCGGCACCAACGGCGTGCTGGAAATCTATGCAGGGGACAAGCTCGTGCGCCGCTTCGTCCGGGTCGACAAGCTCAGTACCGCGCTGGGCACCGCGGATGGCGAGCCGCGCGCCTATCGCTACGGCTATGGCGTGCTGGACGAGAACCTGAACTTCGTCGCCGACGCGGGCGAGAAGAAGGTGTACTTCGAGATCGGCGGCTTCGGCAACTACGTGTTCTTCGAGAACCCGCGGTGAACTAGATCCACCCCATCCAACCCACGATGGCGCCCGCACCCAGCAGCCACAGCAGGTGCAGCCGGGTGCGCCAGACGATCACGGCCGACACGAAGGTCAGCAGCCACGCCGGCCAGTTCTTCACGGCATAGCCGTTGGAAGTCGCCAGGATCCAGCCGGTCGACAGCAGCAGCGCGATCACCAGCGGCCCGAAGCCCTGCTTGAACGCCCGCACCGCACGCAGATCGCGGTTGCGGTGGCTCCAGTGCGCCGTGAAGTAGACCAGCACCGAGCTGGGCAACATGATGCCGCCCAGGCACAAGAGCAAGCCAAGCAACGCGGTCCAGAGGCCGCCGGCATTGAGGCCGACGTTCCATCCCATCAGCGCGGTGAAGAGCACGTTCGGTCCCGGAGCGGCCTGGGCGATGGCGATCGAAGCGCTGAATTGCGGGTCCGTGAGCCACGCCTTTTCCTCGACCAGGAAGCGGTGCATGTCCGGCGCCGTGCTGATCGCGCCGCCCACGCACAGCAGCGACAGCGCGGCGTAGTGGGCGAACAGCGACAGCCAGTCGGCCGCCTGCAGCACGATCGGGTTCATGCGAGCTTCCGGTAGGCCGCGGCGCAGCCGACCCCACCCAGTCCCACCAGCACCCAGGCCAGCGGCAGCTTCAGCCAGGCGATGGCGACGAAGGCCAGCAGCCCGAGCGCTGCGCACAGCGGCACACCCATCACGTTCTTCTGCAAGGCCGGCAGCAGCTTCAATCCGGTCGCGGTGATCAGGCCGGCGGCCACTGCGCCCATGCCGCGCAGGGCGCCGCTGACGTGCGGATTGGAGGCGAACTGGGCGTAGATCAATGCCAGCGCCAGCACCACCAGCAGCGGGCAGGTCAGCATGCCCGCCAGTGCCACCAGGGCGCCGCGCAAGCCGAAGTAGCGCGAGCCCAGCGCAATGGCCAGGTTGATCACGTTGGGCCCCGGCATGATCTGTGCCACGGCCCATTCCTCGATGAACTCCTCGCGGGTCATCCACCCTTTCTTTTCCACCAGCTCGCGCTGCACCACGGCCAGCACGCCGCCGAAGCCCTGCAAGGCCAGCAGCGTGAAGGAGACGAACAGGTCGGTCAGGGACTGCGGGCGTGGGCGGATGGCGGCCGGGGCGCCGGCGTCGGGCGGAAGGGACATGCGGAGATTATCCGGGCGCTCGCTGTCGCAACACGGTCACGCGGCGCGGTTCAGAGCTTGCGCTCCCATGTTTCGCTGACCATCTGCTGGCCGAAGGCGGCATACGGCTCGCTTTGTGCGAGGGAGAAGCCGCGCGATCGGTAGATCTCGCGGGCGGCCAGCAGGTGGCTCTGGGTCCACAGCACGATCTTTCGGTAGCCCTTGCCGCGGGCGAAGGCGATGCATTCGTCCGTCAGGCGCCCGCCGAGCCCGAGCCCGCGCGCTTCCGGGCGCAGGATCAACAGCCGCAGTTGCGCGACCGTTCGCGACTTGCGCACGAGGAACACGCAGCCTGCGCGTTCGCCGTCCACTTCGGCGATCCAGCCGCGCTCGCTTTCTGGATCGAACTCGCGCAGGAACTTGGCGGCGATCTGCGCCACCAGCGCCTCGAACTCGCTGTCGAAGCCGTACTCCCGTGCATAGATCTCGCCGTGCGCCTGCACCACCCACCCCAGGTCGCCCGGGCCCGGTGCCCGCAGGGTGATACGCCGCGGCGGCGCATCGGCGGGCTGGAGCAAGCGCTGCACCCGCGCGAGTGCCTCGATCAATCCCGGCCGCTCTGGGCGCGGCACCGCCGCCAGCAAGGCAGCCGTCTCGTCACGGGATTTCTGCTGCAGCGGCGCGAAGGCGGCATAGCCCGCTTCGGTCAGCCGCAGCAGCGCCTGCCGACCGTCGTGCGCCGCCTTCTCGCGGTGCAGCCAGCCCTGCTGCTCGAAGCGCCGGAGGATGCGGCTCAGGTAGCCGGCGTCCAGTTCGAGGTCGCGCACCAGTTCTCGGGCGGTGAGCGGCGGCCGGTGGGCCAGCTCGTACAGCACGCGCACCTCGGTGAGGGTGAAGTCCGTATCCAGGTAACGCCTGAGCACGCCGATGCGCTGCGTGTAGAAGCGATTGAAGGCGCGCAGCGCCTTCACGTGCTGCCTGGAAACCGTGGTCATGCGGGCGAGTGTCGGCCAGTTACTTGCCGCAGTCAACGAATTCCGGCATGCTGGCGCGATGGCTCCCGCTTCGCTCGAACTGCAGCCCTTGCTCGCCGGACTGGCCTTCCCGGAAGCGCCGCGCTGGCACGAAGGCGCGCTGTGGTACTCGGACTTCTACCTGCAGCGGGTGCAGCGGGTCACCCCGGATGGCGAAGCCACGACCATGGCGGAGATCGACGACCAGCCCTCGGGCCTGGGCTGGCTGCCCGACGGCCGCCTGCTGGTCGTCGGCATGCGCAAGCGCCAGTTGTTGCGGGTCGATGCGCATGGCGTGACGGTGGTCGCCGAGCTCGCGCCGTTCGCCCCGGCGCCGTGCAACGACATGCTCGTCGATGCCCAGGGCCGCGCCTACATCGGCAACTTCGGCTTCGACCTGCCGGCGCGCGCGCCCTTCGCGCCCACCGTGCTGCTGATGGTGAGCCCCGGCGGGGCGACGCGCGTCGTCGCGGACGACCTGCATTTCCCCAACGGCATGGCGCTCACGCCCGACGGCCGGACGTTGATCGTGGCGGAGAGCTATGGCCGGCGCCTGAGCGCATTCGATGTCGCGGACGACGGCTCGCTGTCGGGGCGCCGGACCTGGGCGCGCTTCGAGCAGAAGGGGGTCGCACCGGACGGCATCTGCCTGGATGCCGAAGGCGCGGTGTGGATGGCCTCGCCGGTCAGCCGCGAAGTGCTGCGCGTGCGCGAGGGCGGCGAGATCACGCAGCGCATCGCCACACCGGAGCAGGCCGTGGCCTGCGTGTTGGGCGGCTCCGATGGGCGCACGCTCTACGTGCTGACAGGCAAGGTGATGGCGACGCCGCAGCAGTCACGCGCCGCACTGGGCGGGGCGATCTGGCAGGTCCGGCTGTGACGGATGGCCGAGCGTCAGTACTTCGGCTCGTGCTTGCGGATAGCGTCTTCCACCACGGGCGACAGCTCGAACCCCGGCCCGTAGCGTGTGGCCAGCTCCCGCGCCCGCTGCAGGAAAGCAGCTATCCCGGTCCCGTAGATGAACTGCATCGTGCCGCCGGTCCAGCCCGGAAAGCCGATGCCGAAAATGGAGCCGATGTTGGCGTCGTGCACGCTGGTCAGCACACCCTCGGCAAGGCAGCGCGCGGTCTCCACGGACTGCCGGTACAGCAGCCGGTCCTTCAGGTCGGCCATGGTCCACTGCACGTCCGCCTGGCCGAACAAGGCCGCCAGTTCGGGCCACAGGAACTTCTTCGCGCCTTTTTCCTGCGGGTACTCGTAGAACCCCGCGCCAGCCGCGCGGCCATTGCGGTCGAACTCCTTGACCATGCGCTCGACCAGCAGTTCGCCGGGTGTGGCGATGTAGGTGCGGCCCTCCGCGCGGTAGTCGGCGCGGGTCTGGTCCAGCACGTGCACGGAAAGCGAAAGGGCGGTCTCGTCGAGCACCGCCAGCGGCCCGACCGGCATGCCCGCCTGCAGGCCGGCCTGTTCCACCACGGCCGGCGGGATGCCTTCGCCGACCATCGCGGCGCCTTCCATCACGAAGGTGCCGAACACCCGGCTGGTGAAGAAGCCGCGGGCATCGTTGACCACGATCGGGATCTTGCCGATCGACTGCACGTAGTCGAAGGCGCGCGCCACGGTCTCGTCGTCGGTCGCTTTGCCGCGGATGATCTCCACGAGCTTCATCTTGTCGACCGGGCTGAAGAAGTGGATGCCGACGAATTTCTCCGGTCGCACGCTCGCCTTGGCCAGGCCGGTGATCGGCAGTGTCGAGGTGTTGCTGGCGAAGAAGCCGCCGGGCGCCAGCATCGCTTCGGCTTCCTTCGTCACCTTCGCCTTCAGTTCGCGGTTCTCGAACACCGCCTCGATGATCAGGTCGCAGCCCTGCAGGTCCTTCATGGCCTCCGTCGGCGTGATGCGCGCCAGCAGCGCCGCCTGCTCCTGCGGTGTGGAGCGGCCCTGGTCGACCCGCGCCTGGGTCAGTCTGGCGCTGTACGCCTTGCCCGCGTCCGCCATGTCCTGCGACACGTCCTTGAGCACGGTGGCCACGCCTCGGCTCGCCTGCACGTAGGCGATGCCCGCACCCATCATCCCGGCGCCGACGACGCCGACCTTGGCCGGCTTGAAACGGGTCTCGGACTTCGGCCGTGACTGCCCCGACCTGATCGCGTTCATGTTGAAGAAGAACGTGTTGATCATGTTCCTGGCGACCGGCGAGACGATCAGCCGGGCCAGGTAGCGGCTCTCGATGCGCAGCGCCGTGTCGAAGTCGACCTGCGCGCCTTCGACCATCGCGGCCAGCGCCGCTTCGGGCGCCGGGTACAGGCCCCGGGTCTTCTGTTTGAGCGCCGCCGGCGCGACCGCCAGCATGCCGGCGATCCTGGGATCGCTGGGCGTGCCGCCCGGCATGCGGTAGTCCTTGACGTCCCACGGTTGCTGCGCCTGCGGATTGGCTGCGATCCAGGCCAGGCCAGCGGCGCGCAAGCCGCCGGCGTCGGCCACCAGTTCCTGCACCAGTCCGAGTTCCAGCGCTTCCCGCGGGCCGAACAGCTTGCTCTCCAGCACGTAGGGCTGGGCGCCGACCAGTCCGAGCAGGCGCGTCATCTTGGTGATGCCCGAGGCGCCCGGGATCAGGCCGAGCGTGACTTCGGGCAGGCCGAACTGGATCTTCGGCTGGTCGACCGCCACCCGGTAGTGCGCGGCCAGCGCCACTTCCCAGCCGCCGCCGAGGGCCGCGCCATTCAGGCAGGCGACCACCGGCTTGCCCAGCGTCTCGAGGGTGCGGAAGTTCTTCTTCACGCGCTCGATCTCGCGGAACACCCGGGGCCCGTCGTCCGCTGCCAGCCGCATCGTGCCCTTGAGGTCGGCGCCGGCGAAGAAGGTGCTCTTGGCCGAGGCCAGCACGACACCGCGAAGGGCATCACGGTCCTTCACCAACTGCGCCACGGCCTCGTCGAGATCGTCCTGCCATTGCAGGCACATGGTGTTGACCGGCGAGCCGGGTTCGTCGAAGGTGAGGGTGGCGATGCCGTCGCTCAACGCGTACTGGATGGTTTTCATGGCTTCAGGTCCGCTCGACGATGGTCGCGATGCCCATGCCGCCACCCACGCACAACGTGGCCAGCCCGTAGCGCAAGTTGCGACGGTGCAGTTCGTCGATCAGGGTGTTGAGGATCATCGCGCCGGTCGCGCCGAGCGGATGCCCCATCGCGATGGCGCCGCCGTTGACGTTGACCTTCTCGTGCGGCACGCCCATTTCGCGCATGAACTTCATCGGCACCGCGGCAAAGGCTTCGTTGACTTCGAACAGGTCGATCTGGTCTATCGTCATTCCTGCCTTGGCCAGCGCCTTGCGGGCGGCAGGCATGGGGCCGGTCAGCATGATGGTCGGATCGGCGCCGGACAGGGCGGCGGCAACGATGCGGGCGCGCGGCTTCAAGCCGTGGGTCTTGCCGGCGGCCTCGCTGCCGATCAGCATGGCCGCCGCGCCGTCGACGATGCCCGAGGAATTGCCGGCGTGGTGCACGTGCTGGATGCGCTCCACCTGCGGGTAGCGGCTGATCGCCACCTGGTCGAAGCCCATCGCGCCCAGCTGCTCGAAGGCGGCGCGCAGCGAGGCGAGACCTTCCATGCTGGTGTGCGGCTTGATGAATTCGTCGTGGTCCAGGATGGTCTGGCCGAGGAAGTCCTTCACCGGCACCAACGAGCCGGCGAAGAAGCCGCCTTCGCGCGCCTTCGCCGCGCGCTTTTGCGACTCCATCGCGAACGCATCGACGTCCTCGCGGCTGAATCCTTCCAGTGTCGCGATCAGGTCCGCGCCTATGCCCTGGGGCACGAAGCTGGTGGCGGAATGGGTCTCCGGGTCCTGCGCCCAGGCCCCGCCGTCCGAGCCGATCGGCACGCGGCTCATGCTTTCCACGCCGCCCGCGACCACCAGGTCTTCCCACCCGGAGCGTACTTTCTGCGCCGCCATGTTCACCGCTTCCAGGCCTGACGCGCAGAAGCGATTGAGCTGCACGCCGGAGCAGCGCCAGTCCCAGCCGGCCTTCAGCGCGGCGACCTTGGCGATGACCGAGCCCTGTTCGCCGATGGGCGAGACGACACCCATCACGACGTCGTCCACCTGGCTGGTGTCGAGATCGTTGCGGCGCTGCAGTTCGGCCAGCACACCCGCCAGCAGGTTCACCGGCTTCACCTCGTGCAGGCTGCCGTCCTTCTTGCCTTTGCCGCGCGGGGTGCGGATGGCGTCGTATACGAATGCTTCGGTCATGGCGGGCTCCGGATGACAATGCTGGCGGCAGTATGGCAGGCGCTGCCAGCCGCCGCACCCCAACCAACGACAGAGGAGGGATCCAGATGGACACCGCGCTGACCCGGCGACAGTTTGCCGCCCTTGCCGCTGCATCGGCCATGCCGCAGCTGGCGCGCGCCCAGCCGGCCCGCCAGCCTTTCATCGCCGACATGCATTCGCATTACGGCATGTTCCTGCCCCGGTTCGGAACGATGGATCTCGCGCGCGAGATGCGGGACAACGGGCTGGTCCTGCTGGCATGGGCGATCGTCGACGACCGGCCCTGGATCTCCACCCGCGGTCCCTTGCGCCAGGTCAGCGAGCCCAGGCCGGGCGAGATCTGGGCGAAATGGCAGGTACTCGCCAGCGAGTACGAAGCCAAGCTGGCGCACTGGAAGCTGGCGAAAGTGCTGACGGTCGCCGACGTGGACGCCGCGCTGGCAGGCGAGCCGCGGGTGCTGCTCGCCTGCGAATCGGCCAACTTCCTGGAAGGCGATCCGCAGCGGCTGGCGCTGGCCCATGCGCGCGGCGTGCGGCACCTGCAACTGGTGCACTACATCGACGGTCCCCTTGGCGATCACCAGACCGCACCGGCACGGCACGACGGCTTGACCGCCGTCGGCACGCAGGTGGTGGCGGAGTGCGCGCGGCTCGGCATCGTCGTGGACCTCGCGCACGGCACCGGGTCGCTGGTGGACGCCGCCCTGGCTGCCAGCGACCGCCCGCCGGTGTGGTCGCATTCATGGATCACGCCCCAGGGCGGCGGACCGCAGGACGCGAACTACCTGGCCCGTTCCCTGGCCTTGCCCCAGGCCCGCAAGATCGCCGCGCGCGGCGGCGTGATCGGCCTGTGGTGCCTGCGCTCGAGCTTCGGTCCAGCCTACCCGGTGAACAGCAAGGGCACTTACGCCGACGAGATCCTGCGCATGTGCGACCTGGTCGGTCCGGACCATGTCGGTTTCGGCACCGACATGGAGGGCGTATGGCCGAACCGGATGATGAATGACTACGGCGACCTGCGTGACGTGGTGGAGAACCTGCTCAAGCGTGGAGTGGACGCCGGTGTCCTGCAGAAGGTTTTCAGCGGCAACTATGCGCGGGTGTTGAAGCAATGCCTGCCGGGCTTGCCCCGCTGACCCTGGGGCATGTCGCGCACGCGACCGTGTGCGGGTTTGCGTGAGCCATGCGCGTGGACGAACCTCCGTAGATTCACCACGAGGCTCGCCGGTGATGTGCGCGGCCCAAATCAGGAGACAACATAGTGTCAGATCAAAAGTCCAGAGGGAGCAGGCCGCGCGTTCGAGCGTGGCAGTTCACCGCGGCCGCCTTGGCCAGCATCCTCGCCGCTTGCGGCGGTGGTGGCGACGGTGACCGGGCGCAGATGGAATTGCGCGCCGTGTCCAATCGCGCCGACCTCGTCAGCGACGGTGACGTGCTGATGGAAGTCGTGACCCCCGCCGGCACCAATGCGGCCAACCTGAAGGTCACGGTCAACGGTACCGATATGACCAGCGCCTTCGTCAAGGGCAGCGACGGCCGCTACACGGGCCTGGTCACGGGCCTGAAGACCGGCGACAACACGATCGAAGCCAGCGCCTCGGACGCCAACGGCGCCCGCCTGGTGGTCACGAATGCGCCGCGCTCCGGGCCGGTGTTGTCCGGTGCCCAGACGACGCCGTTCTACTGCGCCACGCCGACGCCGCAAGCGGCGAGCGGCAACACGCCCGCCACCAACGCCAGCGGCCTGTCCGGCCAGCCGGACGCACAGTGCAACATCGCCACGGAATACAAGCTGTACTACCGCACGACGGCGGCGTCCAGCGGTACCGGTGCCTGTTCCCTGGGCATGCCGGATCCGCAGTGGAACCAGACCAACGCCAGCGCGACCACCGTGCCCGCCCAACCGACAGCGCCCGCCAACGGCTGCTGGAAGCCCTACACGGCCGGCACCACGCCTGCCGACATGGCGACGGCCACCACCATCAGTGGCGTGACCATGCCCTTCATCGTGCGCGTCGAACGCGGCACCATGAACCGCGGCATCTATGACATCGCCGTGCTGTTCGACCCCACGAAGACCTGGACGCCGACCGCGCCGCAGGCCGGCTGGAACAGCAAGATCTACTACTCGTTCGGGGTCAGCACCGGCCAGCCGCGTCGCCAGGTCCGTTCCACGATCAACTGGAGCAGCCTGGAAGAGCAGCTCAAGCGCGGCTACCTCGTCGTGCAGAACAGCATGACGGACTCCTCGCGCAACTCCAACCGCGTGATGATGGCCGAGACCACGATGATGATGAAGGAACACATCATCGACGCGTACGGCCGCGTGAAGTACACGATGGGCACCGGCTGTTCCGGCGGTTCGATCAACTCGAACATGAACCTGTCGATCATGCCCGGCGTGCTCGATGGCGTGATCACCACCTGCACCTATCCGGACTCCGAGACCACCGGCATCGAGGTTGCCGACTGCTCGCTGCTGGTCGAGGCCTACCAGAAGCCGGAGATGCTGAACCTCTGGACCAGCCTGGGCTTCGACCAGGCCACGATCAATGCCCACAAGGGTTCGATCAACGGCCACATCGACCAGTCCGGCTGCCACGCCTGGTACAACGCCTTCGGCAACAACGGCAGGGCCGGCCTGTACTTCAACCGCGTGGTGAGCAACAACGTCACCGGCGCGATCACGCAGGCCACCACGCAGCAGAACAACTGCGAGCTGCCCAACAGCGCCGTCTACGACCCGGCCAACCCGACCACCACCGCCAGCCTGCCGCGCTGCAATGCCTGGTCGTGGGGCGAGTCGATCTGGGGCAAGGCCGCGGGCACCACCAACCAGGCCAACGATCCGCGCGACAACACCGGCGTGCAGTACGGGCTCAAGGCGCTGCTGGCCGGGGCCATCACCGCGGAGGAGTTCGTCACCCTGAACGAAGCGATCGGCGGCCAGGACCGCGATTCCACCCCGCGCGCGGCGCGCAGCGTCGGCGACGCCGCCGCACTGGACGTCGCCTACAAGGCGGGCATCGTGGCCTCGGGCAAGAACCTGGCCAAGGCAGCCATCATCGACATGCGCGGCTGGGACGATTCCAACATCACCGTTCCCCCGGGCCAGACGCCCGGCACGATCCCGATCCACCACCAGTGGTTCAGCTTCGCGATCCGCGACCGTATCGTGCGCGATGCCGGTGATGCCAACAACCAGGCGCTGTGGCGCTTCGCCCGCACCGGACTCGCTGCGCCCGGCACGATGGCCCTCGACGGCATCACGGCGATGAACCAGTGGCTCGACGACCTGGTGGCCAATACCGCGAACCTGAGCATCGAGGCGAAGGTCCGCGCCGCCCGGCCGGCCAGCACCCGTGACTTCTGCCTGTTGCCCAGCGACACGACGCAGACGAACAAGGTGTTCGACCAGGCACAGTGCGATGCCGACCCGTTCCTGAAGCCGGGCCTCTCCCCGCGCCAGATCGCCGGCGGCCCGCGCTCCGAGGACGTGCTCAAGTGCCAGCTCAAGCCGGTGGTGGCCTCCGACTACACGGGCATCACCTTCACGGCCACGCAGTTCTCGCGCCTGCAGACCGTGTTCGCCGGCGGTGTCTGCGACTGGAGCAAGCCTGGCGTGGGCCAGCAAGCTGCCGTCAGCCCGATGACCTTCAAGGCTGGCGCCGGCGGCCAGGCCCTGGGCGCCGCGCCGACGTCGAAGCCGCTGTAAGCAAGAGCTCGACAAGCCCGCCGCTGCGTTTGCAGCGGCGGGCTTTTTTTTGCCCGATGAACGGCATTGGCCAGGCGGCGTCGACGCGTCTAAACTAAACCATCAGGTTAAGTAAAAGGACGCGAAATGCTCTACACGGGAAGCTGCCATTGCGGCCGCATCCGCTTCGAGGCGGAAGGCGTGGTCGACAGCGGGTTGGCGTGCAATTGTTCGATCTGTTCGCGCAAGGGCTCGCTGCTCTGGTTCCTGCCGCGCGACCAGCTGCGGCTGCTGACGCCGGAGGCAGACGCGGCCACGTACCTGTTCAACAAGCACGTGATCAAGCATCGCTTCTGCCCGGCGTGCGGCATCCATCCTTACGGCGAGGGTGCGGGTCCGGATGGCAAGGCCATGGCCGCCATCAACCTGCGCACGCTGGAGAACTTCGATCTGGAAAACGTCCCCGTCAAGCACTACGACGGCCGCAGCGCCTGAAAGCACAGCAACCCAAGGAGCTCCCCATGAATCCCGTGATCCATTTCGAAATGCCCTATGACAACCGCGACCGGATGGCGACGTTCTACGAGACGGCGTTCGGCTGGCGCATGAACAAGCTCGGTGCGGAGATGGGCAACTACGTGGTCGCCGGCACGGCCGACAAGGACGCGATCCCCGATGCCTTCCGCGGCACCATCAATGGCGGCTTCTTCGCCCGCGATGCCAGCAAGCCGGGGCAGTACCCGTCGGTGGTGATCGCGGTCCCCGAGATCGGCGCGGCGATCAAGTCGGTGAGCGCTGCGGGCGGCGAAGTGCTGGGTTCGCCGATGGAGATTCCCGGCATCGGCCAGTACGTCTCGTTCCACGACACCGAGGGCAACCGCGTCGGCATGCTGCAGCCCCTGCAGCACCAGGTCGGCTGAACAGGCCGTGGCCGATGCAGCGGTGCTCGACCAGGTGTTCTGGGCGCTGTCCGACGCCACGCGGCGCAGCGTCGTCGAGCAACTGACGGCCGGTGCGACGAGCGTCAGCGAGCTCGCGCACCCGCATGCGATGTCGCTGCCTGGCTTCATGAAGCACCTTCGGGTGCTGGAGCAGGCCGGGCTGCTGGTGCGCGCCAAGGAAGGCCGCACGGTGCGCTGCGAACTGGCCCCGCGCGCGCTGGAGGAAGCCGCGATGTGGCTGGCCCATTACGAAAAGTTCTGGAACGCCCAGCTCGACGCGCTGGGACGCTATCTCTACCACCAGGAGGAAGTGCAAGCATGGACCCCCAAGCCATCGAACAGGCCGGCGAGCTCCGGATCACCCGCCGCTACCCGGTCGCCGCCGAAAAGGTCTGGCGGGCGTGGACCGAACCGCAAGCGCTGATCGGCTGGTTCGGCCCGGCCGGCGTCGCTTCCGTGGAAGCGGACATGGACCTGCGCCCGCAAGGGGCGTATCGCATCGCCTTTCGCACCGCTGACGGCGAACAGCACGGCGTCGGCGGCGTCTACGAGGTCGTGGAAGTGAACCGCAAGCTCGTTTTCAGCTGGGCCTGGCAAAGCACGCCCGAACGCGTGTCGCGCGTGAGCGTGACCTTGCGTCCGGTGGATGGCGGCACCGAGCTGGAGCTGCAGCACGACCGCTTCTTCGACGCTGCCGCCCGCGCCAATCACGAGCGCGGCTGGACCGCCACCATGGTCAAGTTCGACGCCTGGATGGCGGCCAACGCCTGAATCAGTTGCGGTACGGGTTGTCCGGATAGCGGTCGTCGCGGTTGCGCACGCCGTCGCCGTCGCGGTCGCGGTCACCACGGTAGGAGCGCTGGTCCTGCCCGTAGGCGTAGTTGTCGGTCTGCACCCAGTTGCCGCCCACCAGCAACCAGGAGCCGTCCCCGCGTTGCTCCCAGTGCGCGGGCCGCCAGGCATAGCCGGGGCGCGACTCCAGCCAGCTGCCCGTCATCCAGACGTAGCGGCCGTCGCGCCATTCGTAGTGCCCCGGGGTCCAGATGTAGCCGGCGCGCGGGCTCGGCACCGCTTCGTAGACCGGCGCCGGCGGCGCCGACTGCACGATCACGGTCTGGCCCGGATAACCGTAGACCTGCGGTCCGGAATAGTAGGTGCCCGGCGTCGCCACCACGGCGGGGACGGCGTGGGCAACGCCCACGAGGGAGCCGGCGGCGAGCGCAGCGGCGATCAGGATCTTGCGGTTCATGGTGCCTCCTTGTCGATAAGGAGAAGGTGCGATCGCCAGCGCCGGCCCACCATCGGACCGGGACGGGTCTGCCCGTCAGTGTGATCTGGCTTGTGGGCGCGGCTCAGCCGCGCATCAGGAGGGCGACTGGCAGCGCTGCGAGGGCGTCGCCAGGGTCGCGCTGCACGGCTGCGCGCCGGGCGCGGCGACGGCGCGGGCCGGCATCGCCGTCAGGTAAAGAGCGGTGGCCACGGTGCCGAAGGCCACGGTCATCGTGCCGAACAGCAGGTACCAGGGCCAGCTGGTGGCCGGGTTCATGTAAGCCCACAGGTTCTGCGGCACCGCCGGCGCGGCGGGCGGCGGCGCGCTGGTGCGCCCGGCGCGCCGGATCCACAGGTCGTGCTCGGCGCGCCGGTGGCCGTCCGAGAGAACCTCGTAGGCGGCATTGATGGCGGCCATGGCGCGCGACGCGTTCGCGTTGCCCGGCATCTTGTCGGGATGGTATTTCTGCGCCAGCTTGCGATACGCCGAGCGCACGCGTTCCGGTGACGCATCGCGCTCGACCTGCAGCACGTCGTAGTAAGTGGGCATGGGCTCGGCCATCGCTACAATTTTGATAGCCGCCGGCGCCCGCGTCCAGCGATCCGCGCCTCCCAGAGGGAAAGATGTGGGTTCACTGCTACAAAAAGAGCAGCGCAGGCGTCCGCCTCAGGCCATGCGGTGGCGAAAGAAGGCGGTGGCGAACAGCCGCGGGATGTCGACGTGGTCTCTTTGCCGCTGCTCCGCCAGGGTGCGCGCATGCGAAGGCAGGTACGAGATCTCGTTGCGCGCTTCCAGTGCCGCAGCCCCCAGCGCGCCTTCCACCGAGGGGTGGTGTTCGCCGCCGAAGATCTTGAAGGCGCAATCAGCGTCCCAGTAGCTCTCGGGCCGCGTCCAGCACACCTTGGCGTAGCTGCAAAAGCGCTGGCCATCCGCCACGGGGGCAGCGTAGGCGGCCAGATAGAAGCCATTGACCGGCCCCCAGATCCTTTCCATGGTGCTTCTCCCTTTTCACTGCTTCTCTCGGCGGGAGTTTGCGTGAGAGCTGAGCGGTTGGGGCATCGCGTTACACGGTCGCGGCATGGTCCTACATGCCTCAGCCATTGCCACCAAACGCCTGCGTCCCGGCAGCTCAGTCGGACAGGGCGCGCATTTCCCTGATCAGGTCACTCTTGCCCTCGAAGCCGATGCCCGGCAGGTCCGGCATCGTGACGAAGCTGTTCTCCACCTTGACGCCGTCGGGGAAGCCGCCATAGGGCTGGAACAGGTCAGGGTAGGACTCGTTGCCGCCCAGTCCCAGCCCAGCCGCGATGTTGAGCGACATCTGGTGGCCGCCGTGCGGGATGCAGCGGCTGGCGGACCAGCCGTGCTGCTTGAGCATCTCGAGCGTGCGCAGGTATTCGACCAGTCCGTACGACAGGGCACAGTCGAACTGGAGCCAGTCGCGGTCCGGGCGCATGCCGCCGTAGCGCACCAGGTTGCGGGCGTCCTGCATGGAGAACAGGTTCTCGCCGGTGGCCATGGGGTTCTTGTAGTAGTTGCGCAGCGCGGCCTGCAGCTCGTAGTCCAGCGGGTCGCCCGCTTCCTCGTACCAGAAGAGGTCGTATTGCGACAGCGCCTTGGCGTAGTCGATCGCGGTGTCCAGGTTGAAGCGGCCGTTGGCGTCCACGCAGAGGCGCTGCCCGTCCTTCAGGATGGACAGGACCGAGTCGATGCGGCGCAGGTCCTCGTTCAAGGAGGCGCCGCCGATCTTCATCTTCACCACCGAATAACCGCGGTCCAGGTACTTGCGCATCTCGTCCTTCAGTTGCGCGTCATCCTTGCCCGGGTAGTAGTAGCCCCCGGCGGCATACACGAAGACCTTGCGGTTGACGGTGCCGTTGCCGTAGCGGTCGGCCAGCAGCTGGAACAGGGGCTTGCCCTCGATCTTGGCCACCGCGTCCCAGACGGCCATGTCGATGGTGCCAATCGCCACCGAACGTTCACCGTGGCCGCCGGGCTTCTCGTTCCTGAACATGGTGTCCCACACCTTGTGCGGATCGATCACGCCCCCCGCGTCCAGCAGGGTGTCGGGGTCGGCCTCCAGGATGCGCGGCAGGAAGCGCTCGCGCATCAGCTGGCCCTGGCCGTAGCGGCCGTTGGAATTGAAGCCGTAGCCCACCACCGGCTTGCCGTCGCGGACCACGTCGGTGATCACGGCGACCAGGCTCAGCGTCATCTTGCTGAAGTCGATGTAGGCGTTGCGGATGGGAGAGCTGATCGGGCAGGTCTTCTCGCGGATTTCGACGATTTTCATGGGTGGATGCTAAGGGAGGAAACGAACCGCCGGCTCGCGATTCCGACGCGTCGTTCATGCCGCGCATGGCAGGCGCAGGCGACCCCTGCCAAGTCCGCTCGCCGCGTAGGGCCGCCGGGCGCCTTGCAGGACGTTTCCCACAGCGCGCGGCACAATAAAAAATCCCCCGGGGCCGAAGGCTCCGAGGGATAAATAGCCCGGAAAGAAACTTGAAAAAGAACCGGGCTCACTGATTCAGATTGCACAACCCGTGCCGGGTTCCCCTGGAGGCACCTCCGCCAGGGGTGCGCAGCGAAATGCCAACAGGTGCTTTCGTGAATTTGTCACGCGGGCCATGCCAGCCCAGCGTCAGGCCACTTTTTAGCCTCGCCTCTGCGGAACCCTTTCTGTAGGATGACTCTGACAAGAAGAGGCCTCCGCAGCAGGTCCGCAGTACCCAGTTTTCGAGCCGCCGCGCAGTGCGCCGTGGCCCACCGAGCAGGAACACCATGTCCGAACTGTCAGCCAACAAAGACACCGCCGACGCCGCCGATGCCGGCAGCGCCGGGTCCCCTCCCTGGCTCAGCATCAAGAAGCTGGCCGCACGCGTGTGCGACTGGTATGCGATCCAGTCCACCGCGGTCCGGGTGCTGGTCATCGCCGTCGCGCTCCTCATCCCCTTGACGGGTTCCTACTCCTTCGTGCTGTGGCAGCGCCAGGCCGCCGTCGCCGAACAGGTGAAGGCCATGGCCGGCCAGGCCGGCGGCGACGCGCTCTGGCGCCTGGACGACAAGATCCCGGTGGTCTTCGGCACCGGCTCGGTGCTGGGCTTCCTGGAGCAGCGCCCGGTGGAACGCATCACGGTGATCTACAAGCCCTTGATGTGGAACGTGTCGGAACGCATCATCCTGATCGAGTCGGAAGGCAAGCAGTACGCCTATTACCCGAGCGACATGGAGACGAAGATCTTCGCCGACAAGGCCGTCAACGCGGGCTGGGGCGGCAAGCTGGTGTTCATCCCGCGCGGTGAGCTCTCGGCCACCAGCCTCGACCTGCTGGAAAAGCTGGACGAGCGCTTCGCCGGTGCCCGCCCGCAGTCGGAAAAGGACGGCTGGAAGGCCGGCGTGAGTGGCGTCCTCTCGGCCGCGCTGACACTCGGGCTGCTCGGGTTCCTGGCGTTCCACCTGAAGGGCCAGTTCAAATCGCTGCGCTTCATCGAGCCGTCGCAGGTGCATGGCTCCATCGCCGACCTGGTGGGCATGGACGACATCAAGACCGAAGTGCGGCAGATCAAGGACCAGTACGACCGCCGCGCCGCGTACGCCGAGTACGGCATCAACAAGCCCTTCAACGTGATGTTCAGCGGCCCGGCCGGCACCGGCAAGACCAAGCTGGCGAGCTACCTGGCCAAGGAACTGGGCCTGCCGATCCTGTTCCACTCGGCGGCCAACCTGGAGACCGGCTTCGTCGCCGGCGGCTCCAACACGCTGGCCCGCATCGCCGCGATGGCCAAGCGCCGCAAGCGCTGCATCGTCTTCCTGGACGAGGCGCAGGACCTGTTCATGAAGCGCGGCGGCAACCGCAAGTTCGACGACGACACGCAGAACATGCTGCTGGCCATCCTCGACGGCGTGCGCACGAAGAACGACGCCGAGATCATCTGGATCGTGGCTTCCAACTTCAACAGCGAGTCCATGCAGATGGACGAGGCGATGCTGCGCCGTTTCCAGATGAAGGTGGACTTCCGGCTGCCGAACAAGGAAGAGCGCCAGGCCATCATCGGGCACTACCTGGGCCAGCGCTCCGAGAAGGTTGCCGACAGCCTGGACCTGCGCCACATGGCGGAGATCACCGAGGGCCGCAGCCCGGCGGACCTGGAGACCATCGTCAACCAGGCCGGCATCACCGCGGTCCAGGCCGGCGAGCTGATCGACGCGGAAGTGCTGATGCAGGCCGCCGAACGCGTGATGGTGGGCAACGTCAATGCCAACACCACGAAGGAGCGCGATCGCGACCGCCGCATCATCGCGATCCACGAATGGGGCCACTTCCTGGTGGACTTCGAGCTGGAGCGCAAGCGCGCCGGCGGCGACTGGGAAAAGATGCTGGCGGAGGTCAAGACCATCAAGATCTCGCTCAAGGCCAACCCGCGCAACAACGCGCTGGGCTTCGTCTTCCACAAGCAGGGCAACAACCTGCTGAAGACCAAGTCGGACATCGAGCACGACGTCCGCGTGCTGCTGGGCGGCATGGCCAACGAGGAACTGTTCTTCGGCGAAGAAGGCACCACCAACGGCGCCCACAACGACATCACGCGGGTGACCAAACTGCTGCACCACGCGGTGGCCGAGATGGGCATGTACCGCAAGACGCGCCTGAATTTCGGCGCCCTCAACGAAGGCCAGGGCTCGCGCACGGTGGACGAGGAAACGCGCACGATCATGGAGATGCAGAGCGAGCGCCTGTACTCCGAAACCAAGTCGGCCCTGGCCCGCCAGAAGCCGCTGACCGAGCACCTGGCCGGCAAGCTGATGGATGCCGGTGAGATGAGCCTGCGCGAGGCACTGCACGAGATACGCTCCTTCGAAGCGGCCTGCTACAGCTTCGACAGCAAAATGGGTCTGCAGGCCGCTATTTAAGCCGAGCCCGAAATTTTTCGGGCAGGCTTGGGCAGGTGTTCATCGATCCGTCGAACTTTACTGGCCAGCTTCGTGCTGGCCTTTTTTATGCACGCTGTGGATGTTCGGCCCCATGAGCGGTGGAAGCCGGTGAGTGGGCCGTGCGCTGCACGGTCTCGGCGAATCTGACCTCGCACGCATTCGCCGCCTCGATTCCCATCAGTTCATGCACCTCGA
>JAQGMY010000185.1 GCA_028292105.1 Ramlibacter sp. | reverse complement strand
GGCGCCGCCGGCCGACACGGTCGCAGCGACGGCGCCGCCGATCAGTGTTCGCCGCAGGAAGCGGCGGCGGGAGACGGGAGGCGCTCCCGGCGGGGTGGTGGATTCCATGCGTTCTGTCTATGGAGCCCCGCTGTGCGCCTGCTGAGCGGCGGCCCAGGCCCCGCCCAGAGTGCTCAGCGGTGCTCAGTCACCGCCACCACCACCGCCGCCACCGCCGTCGCCACTGCCCCCGTCGCCGTCGCGTCCCGCGTCGTCCCGGGATCCCCCGTCACCACTGCCCCCGCCGCCGTCGCCCCCACCACCGTCGGCCCGGCGCCGGGACTGCCGGCGACCGTCGACCACCACCCGCCGACCCCACAACCAGAGCCCGACCAGCACCGCTGCCACCACCAGGAGCACGACGACCAGGTCCATGTCGGTCAGCCTGCCCGACCGCGCCGCCGGTCAACAGCCACCGCCGCCGCCGTCACCACCACCACCGCCGCCGCCGCAGGCGGCAAGGGCCAGGGTCGCGGACGTCAGGGCCACCAGCCGCGTGATGCGGATGCTTCGTTCTTCGGTCATCGTGGTCTTTGTTGCGGGTTGAAAAAACCGCGCGATCGTAATCAACGCCCCTGCTCATCCTTGGAGCTGATCTGATCAATGCACGAATCCTGCGTGCTTCTGTTGTACGTTCACGCCAGCACTTTGGTATGCAGCGTTACGCCTCGCGCTGCACCTGCCATGCAATGGCATCGCACCTGCCGGCAGTCGCGGCCGTGCTCACTCCACCTTGGCGCCGCCAGCGAACCAGCTGCCGATCAAGGCCCGCTCGGCCTCCGTGATCTGCGTTGCGTTGTTCAGCGGCATGGTCTTGGCGACCACCGCTTGCTGGTACACCGCCTGCGCGTGCTGCTTCACGCCGCCGGGCGAGTCGAGCCGCACGTTCTTCATCGCCGCCGGGCCGCTGTGGCAGGCGTAGCAGCGCTGCTCCAGCACCTTCTGCAGCTGCGGATAGCCGGCGGGCGCAGCGGCGGCAGTGGCCGTCGGCTCGCTGGTTTCGGGCGCCAGCCAGGTCACGGTCGCAGCGATGACCGCCAGGCCGGCCAGCGCATAGCCGGCGGGATGGCGGTTGCGGCCGAGCTTGTAGCCGTGCCGCATCACGAAGAACTGGCGGATCGCCGCACCGGCGAACATCATCAGCACCAGCACCACCCAGTTGAGCTTGTGCGTGTAGAGGAAGCCATAGTGGTTCGACAGCATGGCGAACACCACCGGCAGCGTGAAATAGGTGTTGTGCACGCTGCGCTGCTTGCCGCGCCAGCCGTGGATGGGATCCGGCGGCTCGCCTTTCTCCACCGACTTCACCACCTTGCGCTGGCCCGGGATGATCCAGAAGAACACGTTGGCGCTCATGGAGGTGGCGATCATCGCGCCGGTCAGCAGGAAGGCGGCGCGCCCCGGGAACCATTGGCAGGCCAGCCACGCTGCGACTGCGACCAGCACTCCCACCAGTGCGCCGACGATCAGGTCGCCGTTCCTGCGGCGGCCGAAGATCTGGCAGATGGCGTCGTACAGGATCCAGAAGATCACCAGGAAGCTCAGGGCCACCGCGATGGCAGCGCCCGGCGACCAGTTCACCAGGCTGCGGTCGACCAGGTAGGTGCCGGCGTTCCACAGGTAAGACACAGTGAACAGGGCGAAGCCCGACATCCAGGTCGTGTAGGCCTCCCAGTAGAACCAGTGCAGGTGCGGTGGCAGCGAGGGTGGCGCGACGGCGTACTTCACCGGGTGGTAGAAGCCGCCGCCGTGCACGGCCCAGAGTTCGCCGGTGACGCCTTCGTCGCGCAGCTTGGCGTCCCTGGCGGGCGTCAGGCTGCTATCGAGGAAGACGAAGTAGAAGGAGGAGCCGATCCACGCGATCGCGGTGATGACGTGCAGCCACCGCAACAGCAGGTTGGCCCAGTCGAGAAGGTAGGTTTCCATGTCTCAAGGAGCAACCTGCTCACCACCGCGGGCGCTCTGAGCAGAAAGAAAAGCGTCGCGCACATGCGAAATTGGAATCTGACCCAATAAGCAGCGCCGCTGCGACGAGTGGAAGCAGTGTAGCTTCTACAAGCCTTGCAAGAGCTGCGCCGCCACGGCCACGGCGATCACCGCGGGCTCCTTGCCGCGGATGCCGGGAACGCCGATCGGGCAGGTGACCTGCGCCAGTTCCTGCTGGTGGAAGCCGCGCTCCTCCAGCCGGTGCCGGAAGGTCGCCCACTTCGTCTTGCTGCCGATCAGGCCGACGTAGGGCAGGTCGCCGCGGGTGCGCAGGCGCTGCAGGCAGGCGGCGACGATGTCCAGGTCCTCGGCGTGGCTGAAACTCATGATGAGCACCCGCGAATGCGGCGCCAGCTCGGCGACGGCCGCCTGCACCGGGTCCGAATGCTCGCAGCTGACGTTGTCCGGTACTTGCTGCGGAAAGATCTCGTCGCGGCTGTCGATCCAGGTGACGGCGAAGGGCAGCGTGCCCAGTACGTTGATCAAGGCCTTGCCCACGTGGCCGCCGCCGAACAAGGCCAGCGGCGCCTGGCCGCGCTGCAGCCGCTGAGGCAAGGCGGCCGCATCGGCGGCCATCAGCAACTGGAAGCGCAGGAAGACGATGCCGCCGCAGCATTGGCCCAGCGAGGGGCCGAGCGGATAGCGCAGCACGTCCGGACCGCTCGAACCGGCAAGCCGCCGGCGCGCTTCCTCGATCGCCTGCAATTCCAGGTGCCCGCCGCCTATGGTGCCGACGAAGTCACGCGCGAACACTGCCATCCAGGCGCCCTGCTCGCGCGGCACCGAACCCTGGGCCGCGTCCACGCTCACCAGCACCGCGTGTTCGTTTGGTAACCGCGCCGTGACTTCTTCTATGGGCTGCATGCTTTACAGTGCAACGCCTCGTAAGGACACGACGGCGCGCGTCAGGTAGTTCATCATCAAGGAGTGATCTTTCGCTTTAGAGAGCCGGTGGGAAAGCCGGCGTATGCCGTCGCCAGGAGCCATGATGAAGTATCACCCGACCGCCATCCTCAGCGCCGCCGCCGCGCTGCTCGCTTCCTGCAGTTCGACGCCGCTGGCCCCGGACACCGCCCTGCGGTCCGTCATCGAGCCGCAAGTCGCCGGCGCCGGCGCCGCCCCGGGCGCGCAGCCGCAGACCGTGCACGTGCAACGCACTTCCGCCGCGGCCAATCCGCGCGCCTACCGCGCCGACGCCGCCCAGCACATCTACACCCTGAACGAAACCCGCATCTGGAAAGGCCGGCTGCCGCCCATGCTGTACGCCGTCGGCGTGTTGCAGGTGGAAGTGGACGGCCGCGGCAACGTGCGCAGCATGAGCTGGATGCGTGCCCCCAAGCATGCGCCGGAAGTCATCGCCGAGATCGAGAAGACGGTGCGCGCCGCCGCGCCCTTCCCGGTGCCGGCGCGCATGGGCAAGGTGGTCTACACCGATACGTGGCTGTGGCACAAGAGCGGTCGCTTCCAGCTGGATACGCTCACCGAAGGGCAGGAGTGAGCTTGCGGGGACGGGCCTCCCCGTAGGGTGTGCAAGCCCCGCTTGCGCACCATCCCCTCACGACCCCCGATACGTCGAATAACTCCACGGGCTTGCCAGCAGCGGCACGTGGTAGTGCTGCTGCGGATGCGCGATGCCGAAGTCCAGCGTGACGCGATCGAGGAAGGGCGGCTGCGGCAGGTCCACGCCCTTGCCGCGGAAGTACGCGGCAACCTCGAACACCAGCCGGTAGGTGCCGGCTTTCAGGGCGCCGTCGGCGTAGAGCGGCCCGTCCGGGCTACGCCCGTCCTGGTTCAGCACGAAGCGCTTCACCAGCGTCGCGGCGCCGCCGCCGGTGGCGTACAGCTCCACCGCCATGCCCGCCGCCGGCGTGCCATGCATCGTGTCGAGGACGTGGGTGCTCAGGCCCATGGGCTTCTCCAGAGATTGTCCACTAGAGTGTATACAGTTCACCGAGGCGAAGCTATCATGCCCGCATGGAGGCCTCCACCACCCGCACCATCGTCGACGCGCTGACCCGCGCGATCGTCGAGCACCGGCTGCAGCCTGGCAGCAAGCTGGCGGAACAGAAGCTGGCCGACCACTTCGGCGTGTCCCGCACGCTGGTGCGCCAGGCCCTGTTCCAGCTGGTGCAAAAGCACCTGGTGAAGATGGAGCCGGCGCGCGGCGCCTTCGTCGCGGCGCCCACGGTGGAAGAAGCGCGCCAGGTGTTCCAGGTGCGCCGCCTGCTCGAAGCCGAGATGACGCGGGACTTCATCCGCAACCTCACGCCGGCCAAGCTCAAGGCGCTGCGCGAGCACATGGCGCAGGAAAAGGCGGCGGTCGACGGGCGCGACCCGAGCCAGCGCATGCAGCTGCTGGGCGACTTCCACGTCCGCATGGCGGAACTCTCCGGCAACGGCGTGCTGGCGCAGATCCTGCGCGACCTGGTGTCCCGCAGCTCCCTGATCACCCTCATGTACCAGCGCGACGGCGCTGCCGTGCACTCGCAGCAGGAGCACGTGGAGCTGGTGAAGGCGCTGGCCGCCCGTGACGAGAAGCGGGCCATCCAGCTGATGGACGAGCACTTGCGCCACGTGCAGGAAAGCCTCGCCTTCGACCGCCCCGTCCCGTCCCACGACATCGCCCTGGCACTCGCCTGAGAGCCGACAAAGAATGAAGACTTACGACACCACTGCCGCCTATCCGCGTGACCTGATCGGCTATGGCCGCAACCCGCCCCATGCGCAGTGGCCGGGGCAGGCGCGCATCGCAGTGCAGTTCGTCCTGAACTACGAGGAAGGCGGCGAGAACTGCGTGCTGCACGGGGACCCCGCTTCCGAGCAGTTCCTGTCCGAGATGTTCAGCCCGCCGGCCTTTCCCGAGCGGCACCTGAGCATGGAAGGCATCTACGAGTACGGCTCACGCGCCGGCGTGTGGCGGCTGCTGCGCGAGTTCGAAAAGCGCGGGCTGCCGTTGACCGTCTTCGGCATCAGCATGGCGCTGCAGCGGCACCCCGACGTGACCCGGGCCTTCGTCGAACTGGGGCACGAGATCGCCTGCCACGGCTGGAAGTGGATCAACTACCAGGCCGTCGCGGAAGACACCGAGCGCGAGCACATGCGCATCGGCATGGAGATCATCCAGCGGCTCACCGGTGAGCGGCCGCTTGGCTGGTACACCGGCCGCGACAGTCCCAACACGCGCCGCCTGGTCGCCGACTACGGCGGCTTCGCCTACGACAGCGACTACTACGGCGACGACCTGCCCTTCTGGGCCCGGGTGAAGAAGACCGACGGCGCGGTGGTGCCGCACCTGGTGGTGCCGTACACGCTGGACTGCAACGACATGCGCTTCGCCCTGCCCCAGGGCTACTCGCATGCCGATCCCTTCTTCCAGTACATGCGCGACACCTTCGATGTGCTCTATGCCGAAGGCAGCGAAGCGCCGAAGATGATGAGCGTCGGCATGCATTGCCGGCTGCTCGGCCGGCCCGGGCGCATGGCGGCGCTGCAGAAGTTCCTGGACCACGTCGAAAAGCACGACGGGGTCTGGGTCTGCCGCCGCATCGACATCGCGCGGCACTGGCACCAGGTCCACCCTTACACCGCAGGCTGACATGCCCCTCACGCTCGAACAGATCAACGCGGCCGACCCGGCCGAAGCCGGCCGCCTGCTGGACGGCCTCTACGAACATTCGCCCTGGATCGCCAACGAGGCCTTGGCGCAGCGGCCGTTCCGCTCGCTGGCCCACCTGAAGCACGCGATGGCGGACATCGTGCGCAATGCCGGCGCGCAGCGCCAGCTGACGCTGCTGCGCGCGCACCCGGAGCTGGCCGGCAAGGCGATGGTGGCCAAGTCGCTGACCAGCGAATCGACCAGCGAGCAGCAGGTCTCCGGCCTGACCAACTGCACGCCGCAGGAGTTCGCGCGCCTCCAGCAGCTCAACGCGGATTACAACGCCAGGTTCGGCTTTCCCTTCATCCTGGCCGTGCGCGGGCCGCGCGGGACCGGTCTGAACCGGCAGCAGGTCATCGAGACCTTCGCCCGGCGGTTGCAGAACCATCCCGAATTCGAGCAGGCCGAGGCGCTGCGCAACGTGCATCGCGTGGTCGAACTGCGCCTGAACGACAAATTCGGCTGCGAGCCGGCGCTCGGCAACCTGGTGTGGGACTGGCAGGAGCAGCTGGCGCAGCACAGCGATCCCGGCTACCGGGAGAAAGGCCAGTTGACGGTGACCTACCTCACCGATGCGCACCGCGCCGCGGCCAGGCAGATCGCCGAGGGCATGCGCGAGTGCGGCTTCGACGAGGTGGCGATCGATGCGGTGGGGAATGTGGTGGGCAAGTACCGAGCCGCTTCTCCCGAAGGGAAGTGGCTCTTGACCGGCTCGCACTACGACACCGTGCGCAACGGCGGCAAGTACGACGGCCGGCTCGGCATCTTCACGCCCATGGCTTGCGTGCGCGAACTGGCGCGCGCCGGGCGGCGGCTGCCCTTCGGCATCGAAGTGGTGGCGTTTGCCGAAGAGGAAGGCCAGCGCTACAAGGCCACCTTCCTCGGCTCCGGTTCGCTGATCGGCCAGTTCAATCCCGCCTGGCTGGAGCAGAAGGACGCCAGCGGCATCAGCATGCGCGACGCAATGCGCAACGCGGGGCTGCCCGCAAGCATCGAAGCGATCGCCGCCTTGAAGCGCGACCCGGCGCGGTACCTGGGCTTCGTCGAAGTGCACATCGAACAAGGGCCGGTGCTCAACGAGCTGGACATCCCGCTGGGCATCGTCACCTCCATCAACGGCGGGGTGCGCTACACCTGCGAGGTGAACGGCATGGCCAGCCACGCCGGAACGACGCCCATGAACCGCAGGCGCGATGCGGCCGTGGCGGTGGCCGAACTCGCCTTGTTCGTCGAGCAGCGGGCGACGCGCGACGGCAATTCGGTCGGCACCATCGGCATCCTGGAAGTGCCGAACGGCTCCACCAACGTCGTGCCGGGCCGCTGCGTCTTCACCCTGGACCTGCGGGCGCCGAACGATCCGCAGCGCGATGCCATGGTGGCCGACGTGCTGGCCAGGCTGCAGGAGATCTGCGCGCGGCGCGGCCTTTCCCACACCATCGAACAGACCATGCGGGCTGCCGCGGCCCCGAGCGCGCCGCAGTGGCAGCGGCGCTGGGAAGGCGCCGTCGATGCGCT
>JAQGMY010000177.1 GCA_028292105.1 Ramlibacter sp. | reverse complement strand
GCCGACGAAGCGCGCCTGCACCCGCTCGCTCAGGTCCAGCTCGCTGCCGGCGGCGGCGATCACGACCGTGGCTTCGTCGCCGCGCGCTTCTTCCACCACCAGCGCCACGTCGCAAGTGAAAGCCGGGCAACCCCAGCCACGCCAACCGCCTGACCACGCCGCACGCGCGCCGGCAGCATCCGCGCGCGCAGGCATGAGCTTGACGTCGGCGGGCAAGCGCACCGAGCGCGTGCTGTGGCTCGCCCCCGGCTGGTTGTCCGCAGTGGCATCGGGCCACGCGGTCTGCGCCCCCGCACCCGCCGCGAGGCCGAACAAGGCAAACAACACAAGCAGCGACTTCATCATCTGGTTCCCGGCAGCACCACGCAAACTGAAGGATGAAAACGATAGCACCGCATCGGCGTTTCGTGGGCCGACGGAAGCTGGCGATGAGCATGCTCGGCAGCCGCTCCTGCCGAGCTTTCGAGCGCGAAGTGTTCCGTGGCACACGCGCCGTTTTTTTGTCGTCTCATTGAACTCGCAGGCGTAGGACATATCCGACCAACTCCTCCGAAACACGATGGGAAGCTCGCTCCGATGTGGAAGTCCATAGCCGCCGCCTTGATGTCTGCCTCCCTGCTCAGCCCCGTGCTGGCCGCGCCAGCGCCCAACGATGAGTTCGAACAAGGCATGGCGACGATGTGGGAAGCGCTGTGGCACCAGGCCGGCACGGCGACGCGCCTCGTGCGCTGGGAACAGGACATCAAGCTTCGCATCCACGGCGTGAACGTGGCGGCGCACAAGCAGCGCACGCTCCAGGCCATGCGCGACGCGGCGGCGGAAGCCGGCCTCAAGGTCATCGATGTGAGCGACGAGGCCGACGCCGAGACGCAGGCCAACGTCACCATCGAGATCACGCCGGACGACCAGCTGTCGAAGAACCAGCCTTGCGAGACGCGCATCGACTTCCGCACCGAGACCACCATCGACTCCGCCTCGATGCAGATGCGCGACGGCGACGCGGCCCGCTGCGCGTACCACGAGGCGATGCACGTGCTGGGCGTGCGGGGCCACCCCGAAGGCAGGACGGTGCTGAGCTACTTCGGCGGCCATGGCGATGGCCTGCTGCCGCTGGACAAGGCGATGCTGCGCGCCTGGTACTCCCCGCAGGTGCGCGCCGGCATGACGCCGTTCGAGGTGCTGCCGGTGCTGACCGGCGAGCTGGCCCGGATCCAGAAGGCACCGCGGCAAGCGTTGAAGGCCCGCGACCGCTTCTTGGCCAGGACGCTGGAGCAGATGCAGGCCTTTGCCAACGGCAGCGGCGACGTTCCCCTGATCGTCAAGCGCTGCGGCAAGGCCACCGACGGCGGCATCCGCTTCGGCCGCATGGAAATGAGCTACTTCCTGGGCGTCGCCTACCTGCATGGCGCGACGGTGCGGCGCGACGCCTCGCTGGCGGAGCGCTGGATGCAGCGCGCTGCGCTCCTGGGCAGCCGCAGCGCGCAGGCGCGCCTGGCGCCGCCGGCCTCGGCCCCCGACAAGGGCTGAGCCCGTCTCCTTGCCACACTGGCCCAAGCTCACGGTCGGCTGGGCGTCGTCCGTCAGCCCCTACCTCTTCATCCGGGCCCTGCCCGGGGTGATCAGGCCCCGGCAGTAGCGGCGGCCAGCTTCTGCGCCAGTTGCCTGGCCGACTTGGCCGTGGCGCCTTTGCCCGTGAGCGCCACTGCCGGCGGATGCTGCAGCATGCGCTGGAACACCGCCCGTACTTCTTCGGCCCTGATGGTCTCGATCACCGCGATCGTTTCGGCCGGCGACGTGACGGCGCCGCGCATGAAGAGCTCTTCGACCGCGCGCTCCATGGTGGCGTAGGTCCGCTCGGACGAACGCACGCGCGACACCATCAACTGGTTCTTGGCCCGCTCCAGGTGCACCGGGTCGATCTGCGCGGCGTGCTCGCGCAAGAGTGCACCCGTCACCGTCATCAGCTGGTCGAGCTTGTCCGGCGTGGTGACCGCGTGGACCACGAAATTGAACCAGGCGTCGCCCTGCTCCGCGCTCGACTGCGCGGTGTAGGCCAGGCCGAGCCGCTCGCGCACGGTGTCCACCAGCGGCGCCGACATGCCGCCGCCGAACAACATGGCGGCCACGGAGGCGGCGACGCGCCAACGCGACTCCTGCAGCAGTTCGCGGTCGTCCGGCGCCAGCGGGTAAGCCATGTTCAGGAAAACCTGCGACACCTGGCTGAAGCGGCGGCCCACGGCCTTGCCGACGTACTGCGCCGGAGCCGGTGCGGGTGAGATCGGCGACGCCGGCATGCCGGCAAAGAGCCGCTCCGCGAGCGCGACGAAGCCGTCGACGTCGAAGTTGCCGGCGGCCGCGACCACGGTATTGCCTGCAAGGTAGTGCGCCTGCACGTGGGCGACGAGATCGTCGCGCGTGAAGCGCTCGATGTTTTCCACCGTGCCGATCACCGGCATGCCCATGGGGTGCTCGCCCCAGATGGCGCGGTCCAGCAGGTCGCTGGAGCTCTCCTGCGGATCCTCGTCGTATTCGATGGCTTCCTGCCGGATCACCTGCAGCTCGCGCGCCAGTTCGCCCTCCGGAAAAGTGCTGTTCAGGACGATGTCGGCGGTCATCTCCAGGAAGCGGTCCGCGTGCTTGCCGAGGCCGGTCATGAAGTAGCCGGTGGTGTCCTTGCTGGTGAAGGCATTGACGTCGGCGCCGAGCCGCTCGGCATCGAGGTTGATCGCCTGCACCGTGCGGGTGGCGGTGCCCTTGAACGCCATGTGCTCCAGGACGTGGCTGATGCCGCTGCTGTCCGGGGTTTCGTCGCGCGAGCCGACCCGCAGGAACACGCCGACGCTGGCGCTTTGCACGTGCGGCAGCGGGATGGCGAGCAGGCGCACGCCGTTGGAAAGGGTCTTCAGGATCACAGGGGGCGGCCGTCTTCGAAGTAGGGCAGCAAGGCCTTGGCGGCCTCGATGCGCAGGTGCAGGTCTATGGAGCTGTCGTTCATGATCTGGAGCAGGAAGGTTTTCGGTGGCTGGGTGTCGTCCGCCGGCCGCGAACCCGGCGCGGCACGCGGGGCGGCGCTCGACCGTTCGACAGTCGGCGCCTGCAGGCGTTCCCGGGCCCGCGCCCAGTCCGCCGGTTTGATGCTTTCCAGGCGCGACAGCAACTCGCCCTGCGCATCCAGGCCCGGGGGCAGGTCCAGGAAGGACTCTTCGGCGAACAGCGCGGCCAGGTCCGGCGTGACGAAGGCGGACCAGCGCCCGGGCGCTGTCTCCACCGGCGGCGTCACGGCGTGGGCGGGATTGATCGCGATGCGGTCTGGCCGGACCTCCGCCAGGTAGCGACGGCAAAGCGATCCGAGGAAGTCGTCGGCCTGGGTAGCAGGGACCGCCTCGGCCAGCGAGAACCAGAGCTGGTAGCCGTCGACGCCGGAGACGGCGATGGCGGGCGCCGGCAGCTCCAGGTCGGCCTGCACGCCTTGCCAGACGCGGCGCAGCGCGTCCCAGTTGGCCGGCCGTTCGAGCTCCAGCACCATCGTCCGCACCCGGCCGTCGTCGGCCGCCGGCGGGAACAGGCGGTTCAGCTCGGATTCAAGCCGGTTCATGGAGCGCTGGATGTACTGCTGGTCGCATCCTTTGACTCTACCCGCTCTCTCGTCATTGCCGCAGAGAGCCCGTGATACCCGCGCAGACGGGAACCCAGAGCTCCCGCGGGGCTAGGAGTCTGGGCGGCAGGTCTCCAGCACCAGACCCCGCAGCCACCGATGCGCGGGGTCCGCTTGCATCCGCGGGTGCCAGAACAAGGACACCGTGATCTCCGGCACAGCGAAGGGCAAGGCAAAGCTGTACAGGCCCTCGCGCAGGCCCGCCGTGTGCCGTTCTGGAATGGTGGCAACGAGGTCCGAAGCGCGTGCCAGAGCCAGCGCCGTGGCGAATCCGCCGACCGTGGTCGCGAGCTTGCGCTGCAGGCCGAGCGCTTCCAGCGCCGCGTCGATCGGCCCCTTGTCGTCACCACGGCGCGACACGCCGATGTGACGCTCGCCGGCATACCGCGCTGTCGTCAGCTTGCCCTTGGCCAGGGCATGCCCCGGTCGCGCCGCGCCGATGAAGCGGTCGCGGAACAAGGCTTGCGCGCGCAGCTCCGGGCCCATGGACTTGCCGACGACGCCGGTCTCCAGGTCGACGCTGCCCTCGCGCAAGGAGGCGCTGTCCTTGTCCGCCTTGGGCAGGAAGCGCAGGCGGGCCGACGGCGCCTTCTGCGCCAGCCGGGCGATGAGCGCGGGCCCGAAAGTTTCGGCGAACCCTTCGCTGGTGCGCAGCGTGAAGGTGCGTGCCAGCTTCTTGGGGTCGAGCCGTTTCGCCGGCCGCAGGACGTCTTGCGCGTCCTCCACGATCCGGGCGACGCGCTCGCGCAGTTCCATCGCGCGCGGCGAGGGCACCAGGCCCCGCCCGGCCCTCACCAGCAGCGGGTCGCCGGTCGTGTCGCGCAGCCGCGCCAGCGCCCGGCTCATGGCGGAGGGGCTCAGTCGCAGCCGGCGCGCCGCGCCCGCGACACTGCCCTCGGCCAGCAGGACGTCCAGGGTGAAAAGCAGGTTCAGGTCGGGGCGTGACATGGCGTCTGGTGCACGGATGAAGTGCAAATGGTGCGCCTTCCGCCATTCCGCGCCAAGAACTATCTTGGACGACATGAACAAGACCCCCTCGATCAGCCGCCCGCTCGCCGGCCTCGCCCTGTGCATGCTGCTGCCCTCGCTGGGCACGAGCATCGCCAATGTCGCCCTGCCGACGCTGGCCGAGGCCTTCGGCGTGTCGTTGCGCCAGGTGCAATGGATAGTCATCGCCTACCTGCTCGCGAACACCGCACTGATCGTCGGCGTCGGCCGGCTCGGCGATCTCCTGGGCAAGCGCCGGCTGCTGCTGGCCGGCATCGCCTTGTTCGTGCTGGCCTCGTTGCTTTGCGCTCTCGCGCCATCGCTGTGGCTGCTGGTGGCGGCGCGGGCACTGCAAGGCGTGGCGGCGGCGCTCATGATGGCGCTGTCGATGGCGCTCGTCGTCAGCGCGGCGCCCAAGGGCAAGGCAGGCAGCGCCATGGCCCTGCTGGGGACGATGTCGGCCATCGGCACGGCCCTGGGCCCTTCCCTGGGCGGCGCGCTCCTGGCCTCGCTCGGCTGGCCGGCGATCTTCCTGGTGAACCTGCCGCTGGGCGCGCTGACCCTGCTGCTTGCCTGGCGCTCGCTGCCGCCGGACGCGCCCGGGCAAGGGGCGGCACGCGCCCGGTCGCTGCTCGGGCTCGACAACGTCCGTGACCCGGTCCTGCGCTCCGGCCTCGCCATGAGCTGCCTGGTTTCGACGGTCCTGATGGCGACGCTGGTGGTCGGACCGTTCTACCTTACCGGCGCGCTCGGACTCGATATCGCGCTCGCCGGCATGCTGATGTCGGTCGGCCCCATCGTGGCGGCCATCGCGGGCACGCCCGCGGGGCGGCTAGTAGACCGACTCGGCGCCCGCCGCACGACGGCCGCGGGCCTCGTCGCCATCGCGGCCGGGTGCCTGGCCCTCGCCCTGCTTCCCGGCGCCTTCGGGCTGGCCGGCTACCTGGGCCCGATTGTCGTGATCACCGCCGGCTACTCGCTGTTCCAGGCCGCCAACAACACCGCCGTGCTGGCCGATGCGCCGGCGGACAGGCGCGGCGTGATCTCCGGGCTGCTGAATCTCTCCCGCAACCTGGGCCTCATCGCCGGCGCCTCCGCGATGGCGGCGCTCTTCGCCGCCGGCGGGCTGCGCAGCACATTCGCGGTGGCGCTTTGCCTGATCCTGGTGGCCCTCGCCCTGGCGCTGGCACAGCGCGTGCCCCCTGCCCCTGCCACTGTCGCCTAACATGCGGCTCCATGGTTCCAGGCAATCAGCAAGAGTTGGGGCGGCCGCCGCCCGGTGTGCGCAGGCGCATGTACGAGGTGATCTTCGAATCGGAGACCACCGCCGGCCGCCTGTTCGACAAGATCATCATCGCCGCCATCCTGGTGAGCGTGGCGGTGGTGATCGCCGACAGCGTGCCGTCCATCAACCGCCGCTTCCGCTCCGGCTTCGACCTGGCGGAATGGCTGTTCACGATCCTGTTCACCGCCGAATACCTGGCGCGCATCTTCAGCGTGCAGCGGCCCTGGCGCTACGTGCGCAGCTTCTTCGGCGTCGTCGACCTGCTGTCGGTGCTGCCGACGTACCTCGCCCTGTTCGTGCCGGAAACGCATGCGCTGATCGACGTTCGCATCCTGCGGCTGCTGCGGATCTTCCGGATCTTCAAGCTGACCGACTACGTGGTGGAGTACCAGTTGCTGGGCGACGCGCTCGCGGCCAGCCGGCGCAAGATCATGGTGTTCCTGTCCGCGGTGCTGATGGTGGTGCTGGTGCTGGGCACCCTGCTGTACGTGGTGGAAGGGCCGAAGCACGGCTTCACCGACATCCCCACCTCGGTGTACTGGGCGATCACGACGATCACGACGGTCGGTTTCGGCGACATCACGCCCAAGACCGAGATCGGCCGCCTGATCGCCTCGGTGATGATGCTGATCGGCTGGGGCACGCTGGCCGTGCCTACGGGCATCGTCACCGCGGAGATGACCGCCCGCCACCACATGGGCCTGCTGCCGCCCGTGCCGCCGCGTTCATGCGCGGCCTGCGGTGCGGGCGGCTGCCCGCCGCAAGCGCAGTACTGCCACATGTGCGGCACCGCGCTGGCGCCGCCAGCGCTGCCGGCTGCGAATCCGCCTACTCGGCGCTGACGCTGTTGTAGCGGTAGACCTGGCACTCCATCGAAGCTTCGCTCACGTTGCAAGGTGATGCGTCCTTCTGGTAGGTCTGCATGTTCGAACAACCCGCCAGCACGAGCAGGGCAAGGAGGGTGAGGGGCTTGGTCATTTTGGTCATCCTGGCTCCTGTACGACGAGGCAAGAGAATAGGCAATTCGCGCGGCGGGTGCGGACGCGCCCGGTCAAATCCCCGATGCCAGGCAACGCGTGCAGAGCTCGGCGCCCAGCTGCCGAGTGCAGGCTTCCTGCAACTCGCCGCCGGCTGACCGGTCTTCGTAGCTGCGGAAGGTCTGGCACATCCTGGACTGCAGCCGGGTCGCGCCGCTGGTCGGGTTCGTGGCCATGTTCTGGGTGGTGCAGCCGGTCACGCCGGCCGCGAACACGAGGGCGAGGATGGCGAGCTTCATGACGGTCCTTTTGAGTTCGGTGTTTGCACGATAGGCTGCCTCGCCCGCGGCATTTGGCAAGAATTGGGCAATCGCCCCGGCCGTAGGGGCAAAATCATTCGAGCGTGGTCAGCAGCTCACGCATGGGCAGCGGCCAGTCGCTGAATGCCGCAATCGACTTCAGCTGCTCCAGGTCCAGCAGCGTGATGCCGGCATAGCGAAGCTGCACGATGCCGCGCCGGCGCCAGTCCTGCAGGATCGGCGTGATGCTGGCGCGCGTCACGCCTATGCCGTGCGCCAGGTGCTCCTGCCGGATGCTGATGTCCCGCGTGCTCGCGGCGCCGGTGCCGAAACCGGCCGCCTTGACCAGCACATGCCGCGCCAGCTTGGTCTCGGTGGACATGTGCGAGAGTTCATCGAGGGCGAAACAGGACAGGCGCAGCTTCAGGCTGAGGAGCTTTCCCAGCCAGCACCACAGCCCCGGCTCGGCGGCCAGCAGCGCGAGCAGCGCGTCGCGCGGAAAGAAGAGGAAGGCGCACGGCGTGCGGCCGCGCACCTCGTGCGGATGCGGCCCGCCGTCGAACAAGCCGAGTTCGCCGAACCATGCCGGCGCGTCGAGCGACAGCAGGAAGCAGTCCTGTCCGGCGGCCGGGGCGTTCATCAGGTCGACGCTGCCCTGCACGATGCAGTACAGGCCCGAATGGGGCTGGTCGCGGGTGACGATGCGCTGTCCTGGCACCGCTTTCCTGGGCAGGCCGAGTGCCAGCAGCGGCACGCGCAGCGGCTCCGGCAGCCCGTAAAACAGCGGGCCGGCTGGCAGGATCTCTGGCGAGACAACGCGGTTCATGCTGGCCCCGGGGAATCGCCGGGCGCGTGGGCACCAGCGTAGCACCGGGGCTGTTGTCGGCTTGCCCCCTTCCGTGCATTTCCGCTTCCCTGCGCGCTTGAGCTGAAGTACAAACGAGGGCAACGGCTTCACCAAGGGGACCTGCCATGAGCAAGGCGCTACGCGAGCGACGCCACCAGGCGAACCTGAGGAAGATCCAGGCCGTGCAACGCATCGCCGGCACCGGTGACACCGCGCGCATCGACCACGAAGGCACGGTGCTCGAAAGGGCCCGGCTGATGATGGACGAGATCAGCTCGCACCAGGCGACCGAAAGGGGACTGCAGGCGCTCGACCGGCTGCTGCGCTTCATGGAACGCAACGATTCGCAGCAGGCCAGGGATGTCGTCCGCTTCATCGACGCGATCTGGAACAACCACCCGCTGCCCCTGATGACGCTGCGTGGCCTCGACCAGTCCGTTGGCGACGACATGCTGGCGGTGCTGGACGCCTGGCGCTACGCCCGGCTGAACCTGATCGAGCATGCGGAGGGCGGCCCCGCGCGGGTCGGGGCGATGCTGAAGAAGCGCAGCCTGGCCGACGCTTGACCCCACACCCCTGTAGGGTGTGCAAGCTTCGCTTGCGCACCATGCGGCGGTGAATGGTGATGGTGCGCAAGCCAAGCTTGCACACCCTACGATGCGGGCCGACAGTGGAGTGCGTAGGGTGCGCAAGCCCCGCTTGCGCACCATGCGATGCGCGCCGACAGTGGAGTGTGTAGGGTGTGCAAGCTTCGCTTGCGCACCATGCGGCGGTCGATGGTGCGCAAGCAAGCTCGCACACCCTGCCAATCCCGGCGAGAGCATGTCCTCCCGGCCTCGAGCCGGGATCCATGCACCCGCGCTTCACTCGACCTTGATGTTCCCCGCCTTGATCACGCGGGCCCACTTCTCCAGCTCCGCCTTCTGGAAAGCACCCAGCTCCGCCGGCGTCATGCCGCCGGGCTCGATGCCCTGCGCCACCAGCTTGGCACGCGTCTCCGGATCGTGCACCACCTTGATCATTTCGGCGGCCAGCTTGTCGACGATCGGCTTCGGCACCCCGGCCGGCGCGAAGATGGCTTGCCAGGACACGATGTCGAAGCCGGGCAGCAGTTCCGCGATGGCCGGCACGTTGGGCATCAGCGAGGAGCGCTTGTCCGAAGTCACCCCCAGCGCGCGCAGCTTGCCGGCCTGGATGTGCGGCAACGCCGGCGCCAGGTTCTCGAAGACGATGTCGGCGCCCTGGCCGCTCATGAGGGCGGTGAGCGACTCGGCGCTGCTCTTGTAAGGAACGTGCACCATCTTGCCGCCGGTCATCTGCTCGAAGAACACGCCCGACAGGTGCTGCGAGGTGCCGTTGCCGGACGAAGCGTAGTTGATCGTGCCCGGCCTGGTCTTGGCCGCGGTGATCACGTCCTGCACCGTCTTGTACGGGCTGTCGGCGCGCACCACGAGGATGTTGGGCATGGATCCGATCATGGTGATCGGCTGGAAGTTCTTGATCGGGTCGTACGGCAGCTTGGCGTACAGGCTGGCGTTGATGGCGTGCGAGCTGATCGTGCCGCCCTGGATCGTGTAGCCGTCCGGCGCCGCCTTGGCGGTGAAGTCGGACCCCATGCTGCCGCCCGCACCGGCCTTGTTCTCGATGATGAAGGTGGTCCCCAGCGCGGGGCCGGCCTTGACCGTCACCAGCCGCGCCAGGACGTCGGTGGTGCCGCCGGCGCCGAAGGGCACGATGTAGGTGATCGGCTTGCTGGGCCAGGGGGCCTGTGCGTGCGCGGCGGTGGTGGCGCCGAGCACCGCGACGACGGCGGCGGCAAGGATGGTTCGGCGGTACATGGCTGGTCTCCTGTTGGTGCGATCTGCCCCGATTCAGCCAGCACCCTGCGTATTCACGTAGAGGGAATACACGGAATGACTGGCCGCCATGAACAGGCGGTTGCGGTGGCGGCCGCCGAAACAAAGGTTCGCGCAGCGCTCGGGCAGGTGGATGTGGCCGATGGCGGTGCCGTCGGGCGCGAACACCCGCACGCCGTCGAGCGCCTCGGCGTCGGCACCGAGGGCCCCGGTGCTGCCCCAGCCGCACCACAGGTTACCGGCCACGTCGACCCCGAAGCCGTCGATGGCGCCGGGGCCGCCCGCGTCCACCACCAGCCGCTTGTTCGCCAGCCGCCCGAGCGCATCGTGATCCCAGGCCCAGATCTTCCGGTGCGGCACGGCGCGGCTCTCCACCACGTACAGCACGGACTCGTCGGCGGAAAAGGCCAGCCCGTTCGGGCCGGCGAGATCGGTCAGCACCTGGTGCAGGACGCCGTCGGGCGCGATGCGGTACAGCGCGTGCGGCAGTTCCGCTTGCGCCGGCTCCCCTTCCCAGTAGCCGCCGATGCCGAACGGCGGATCGCTGAACCAGATGCTGCCGTCGCGCGCGCAGACGATGTCGTTCGGTGAGTTCAGCCGCCGGCCTTCGAAGCGGTCGGCCAGCACGGTGATGCTGCCGTCGTATTCGGTGCGTGTCACGCGGCGCGTGAGGTGCTCGCAGGCGATCAGGCGGCCCTGCCGATCGCGCGCCAGGCCGTTCGCATGGTTGGACGGCCGGCGGAAGTCGCTGACGGCGCCACTCGTTTCGTCCCAGCGCAGGATGCGGTCGTTGGGGATGTCCGAAACCAGCAGGTAGCGGCCGTCGCCGAACCACACCGGGCCCTCGCCCCAGCGCAAGCCGGTGGCGATGCGTTCCACCGAGGCACTGAACAGGCGCAGCGCCAGGAAGCGCTCGTCCAGCACTTCGATCCGGGGATCGGGGTAGCGCCCGCTCGGGGTGAAGTCGCTCATTTCAGGATCAGGTTGGGAAGCGCCATGGAGAACGCGGGGACGTAGGTCACCAGCATCAGGGCGGCGATCAGGCCGCCATAGAAAGGCCAGATGGTCCGCATGACGGTGCCCACCGACACTTCGCCGATGGTGCAGCCGACGAACTGGGTGGTGCCCACCGGCGGCGTGTTGAGGCCGAGGGCGCAGTTGATCAGCATGACGATGCCGAACTGCTCGGTGCTCATGCCGAACTGCTGGCAGATCGGCAGGAAGATCGGCGTGCAGATCAGGATGGTGGCGGCCATGTCGAGGAAGGTGCCGAGCACGAACAGGATGATGTTCACGCACAGGAAGATCACCCAGGGCTGGCTGCTCACGCCGCCGAGCCACCGCCCCGTGAGCTCCGCCACGCCGTACAGGCCGATCAGGTAGCCGAACATCGAACTGATGCCGATCAGCAGCAGCACCGTGCCGGTGCTCTTCACTGCCTTCGCCGCCGCCTTGAGGAACTGCTCTCGCGTCAGCCGCCGGTACACCAATGCGGCGAGGAACAGGGCCCACAGCACCGCCACCGAGGCCGACTCGGTCGCGGTGAAGGCGCCCGACAGGATGCCGGCGATGATGATCACCACCACCAGCAGGCCCGGCACCGCCGCGGCGAAGCAGCGCGCCACGATCGCCCAGCCGGGAAAGGTGCCCTTGGGATAGCCGCGCTTCACCGCCACGAAGTAGGCGGCCGCCAGGTTGCAAAGGGTCAGGATGACCGCCGGCACGATGCCCGCCAGGATCAGCGCCGCGATGCTCACCTTGCCGCTGGCGGCCAGCGCGAAGATGATCAGGTTGTGCGAGGTCGGCATCAGGGCACCGACCAGCGAGGCGTGCGTCGTGACGTTGACCGCGTAGTCGGCGTCGTAGCCTTCCTTTTTCATCTGCGGGATCAGCACGGCGCCCATGGCGGACACGTCGGCCACCGGCGAGCCCGAGACACCGCCGAACAGGGTGCAGGCCAGCACGTTGCTCATGCCCAGGCCGCCGCGCACGTGACCGGCCATCGACTTGGCCAGGTCGATGATCTTGTCGGCGATGCCGCCGTACATCATGATTTCGCCGGCGAAGATGAAGAACGGAATGGCCAGGAACGAAAACGGATTCATGCCGGAAATCATCTGCTGGAAGCCCACCGCGAGCGGCAGCCCCTCGTAAAGCAGCGTGGCCAGCGACGACAGCCCGATCGAGAAAGCCACGGGCACGCCCAGCAGCAGCAGCAGGGTGAAACTCACGCACAGGATGCTCAGTGCCATGAAGGTTCCACTTCGATGCCACGGGCCAGCGCGATCAGGTGCTCCAGCGAAAAGATCGCCACCAGCCCGCCGGCCAGCGCCGGCGGGATGTACTTGAAGGCTTCGGAGATGCCGAGTGTCGGGATCTTGTAGGCCCAGACGCTGGCCGCCAGCACCCCGCAGTTCCAGGCCATCACCAGGCCGAAGACCAGCACCAGCACGTGGATCAAGCGCTCCATCAGCAGGCGCACTCCTTGCGGCACCAGCACCAGCATCGATTCGAGCCCGATGTGGCCGGCGTCGCGCACGCCCACCGCCATGCCCAGCATGGTCACGTACAGCACCAGCAGCACCGCGCCGCTTTCGGCCCAGGTGGGGGTGTCGTTGAAGATGTACCGGCCGACCACCTGGTACAGCACGGCCAGGATCAACAGGCACATCCCCGCCACGCCCAGGCACAGGCAGCACTTCGCCAGCGACGCGCAAAAGCGCGTGTAGACCGACGCCACCGGCGCCAGTCCGATCGGCACCTCCTGCACATGGGTCAGCATGCCGGGGGCGCTACTTGACCTCGCCGGCGCGGCGGACCATGTCCTGCAGCTTCGGGTCTTTCAGGAACTTCTCGTACACCGGCTTCATCGCCGCGCGGAAGCTGGCGGTGTCGACGTCGATCACCTGCGCGCCGCCGGCCTTCACGATGGCCAGCGACCTGGCTTCGCGCTCGTCCCACAGCTTGCGCATGAAGAGCACCGATTCCTTGGCGGCGGTGCGGATGGCAGCCTGGTCCTGCGGCGTCAAGGTATCCCACGTCTTCCTGGAGAACAGCAGGATTTCCGGCGCCATCGAGTGCTCGGTGCGGTTGTAGTATTTGGCCACCTCGAAATGGCGGGTGCTCTCGTAGCTGGGGTAGTTGTTCTCGGCGGCGTCGACCAGCCCGGTCTTCAGCGCGGTGTACACCTCGCCGAAGGGCATCGGCGTGGCGTTGGCGCCCATCGCCTCCATCAGCGCCACCCACAGGTCCGACTGCTGCACGCGGATCTTCATGCCCTTGACGTCGGCAATGGTCTTGATCGGCTTCTTGACCGAGTAGATCGAGCGGGCGCCGGAGTCGTAGAAGGCGAGGCCAACGAAGCCCTGCTCTTCACAGCTCTTGAGGATCTCGTCGCCGATGGGGCCGTCCAGCACCTTGCGCATGTGGTCGGTGGAGCGGAACAGGAAGGGCATGGTCGGCACCATGGTCGCCGGGCAGATGTTGTTCATCGGCGCGACGTTCACGCGGGTCATGGCCAGCGCCCCGAGCTTGGTCTGCTCGATCGTGTCCTTTTCCTGGCCGAGGGCTGACTTGGCGAACACCTTGATGGTGTGCCGGCCGTTGGTCAGCCTGGCGAGCGTCTCTCCCATGTGGCGAACCGCCAGCACCGTGGGGTAGTCGTCCGGATGGATGTCGGACGATCGGAATTCCGTGGCCTGGGCGCCGGCGGCAGCCAGCAGTGCGAGAGCGGCGGCGATCCTGGACAGGGTCTTCATGGGAGTCTCCTGGGGCTGTGGGTGATGGGAGTGGCGGCGTCTAGTCTTCGAACGGGCCCGCATGCACGAACGACCCGGCCTGGAAGATGGCCGCCGGGTCGCGCAAGTCGATGCCGGGTTCGGCCGCTTCCTTCGCCGCGCGGAAGGGCTCGGAGCTGTCCAGCGGCCGGAAGCCGATGTGGCGGGCCGGGGTGTTGTCCCACCACGTGACCGTGTTGTCGGACATGCCGTAGATCACGCTGTGGCCGGCGACCGGCGTGGTGAGGCTGGCGACCACCAGCCGTTCCAGGTCGGCGAAGCTGAGCCAGGTGGCGAGCATGCGCCGGTTCGCCGGCTCGGCAAAGGAGGATCCGATGCGCAGGCAGACCGTCTCGACGCCGTAGCGATCGAAATAGAAACGTGAAAGGTTCTCGCCGAAGGCCTTGCTGATGCCGTAGTGGCCGTCCGGCCGGACCGGCATGGTCGGATCGATCACTTCGTCTTGCCGGTAGTAGCCGGTGACGTGGTTGGAGCTGGCAAAGACGATGCGCTTGACGCCGTGCCTGCGGGCGGCCTCGTAGACGTTGTAGGTGCCCACGATGTTGGCCTGGAGGATCGCGTCGAAATGCTGCTCGGTCGAGATGCCGCCCAGGTGCACGACGGCGTCGATGCCGCGCAGCAGTTCGTGCACCGCGTTGCGGTCCTCGAGCCGGGCTTGCACGACCTCCTCGCCGTCTTGCGCCGCGTCCATGGCAGAGACGTCGCTCAGCCGCAAAAGGGTGCAGCGCGCCCGCAGCCGCGGCCTCAGCTCCCGGCCCAGCCCGCCGGCGGCGCCGGTCAGCAACAGCCGGCCCAATGAAAGAGGGGTCTGAGTGTTTTCCATGGTTCGGGAAGTCCTCTATCGTTGTCCGTCATCAGTTGTCGTACAAGTAGAATGCGGGAGCAACAGCGATCACATACAGGGGGATAACCCGATGACCGAAGTCCTCCGCCGGCGGCCCCGGACGCTCGCCCATGACGTGGTCGACACCTTGGCCGGACGGGTGCGCGACGGCAGCCTCGCACCCGGCGAGAAGCTGCCGACGGAGGCCGCCATCATGGAAGAGTTCGGCGTCAGCCGCACCGTGGTGCGCGAGGCGATCTCGCGCCTGCAGGCGGCCGGCCTGGTGGCGACCCGGCATGGTGTCGGCACCTTTGTCGTCGGCATGGGCGATGCCGCCACTTTCCGGATCTCCCCGGACCAGCTCGGCACGCTCCAGGACGTGATCGCGGTGCTGGAGCTGCGCATAGGCGTCGAGACCGAATGCGCCGCCCTCGCGGCCAGCCGGCGCAGCGCGGACAACCTGGCCACGCTGCGCAATGCGCTGACGGCTTTCAACGCGGCGGTCCAGGAGGGCCGCGATGCCGTCGGGCCGGACTTCCAGTTCCACCTGGAGATCGCCCGTGCCACCCAGAACCACCATTTCGTCGACCTGATGGCGACGCTCGGCGGGATGATGATCCCCCGGGCGCGGCTGGAGCCGCCCGGGCCGCTGACGCCGGAGCGCGAGGCCTACCTGCGGCGGGTGAACGCCGAACACGAAAGCATCGTCGAGGCGATCAGCCGCCAGGATCCCGAGGCAGCGCGGGCGGCCATGCGCACGCACCTGGCGAACAGCCGGGAGCGGCGACGCCGACTGGCGCAAGGGCACTGACCGTCATTCCCGCGCCGGCGGAATCCAGAGCATTGGAGCCTCGCCGCGCGCGGCGAGTGAAGGGCGCAAGCTCTGGGTTCCCGCCTCCGCGGGAACGAGGGAATCTCCCCGAGGTGCCGTGGGTTATCGCGCATCAACGCCCGGCACAGTTGTACGATGTCCTACCTCCCTGCCAGATCACCATGTCGCCGAACGAACTCAAACAAGCCCTCTCCCAAGGCCTGCTTTCCTTTCCCCTGACCGACTTCGACGCCGAGCTGCGCTTCGAACCCAGGGGTTATGCCGATCGCCTGGAATGGCTGATGCCTTACGGCGCCAGCGTGCTGTTCGCCGCCGGCGGCACTGGCGAATTCTTCTCGCTCGAGCCGACCGAGTACGCGGCGGTCATCAAGACCGCCACCGAGACCTGCCGCGGCCGCGTGCCCATCGTCGGCGGCGCTGGCGGCGGCACCACGCTGGCGATCAAGTACGCCCAGGAAGCCGAACGCAACGGCGCCCAGGGCGTGCTGCTGCTGCCGCATTACCTGACCGAAGCCACCCAGGACGGCCTGGTGCAGCACGTCGAGGCGGTCTGCAAGAGCGTGAAGGTCGGCGTGATCGTCTACAACCGCGGCGCCACCCGGCTCACCGCCGCTTCCCTGCTGAAGCTGGCCGGGCGCTGCCCCAACCTGATCGGCTTCAAGGACGGCCTCGGCGACATCGAGCGCATGGTCTCCATCCGCCAGCAGCTGGGCGACCGCTTCGTCTATATCGGCGGCATGCCCACCCACGAGGTCTACGCCAACGCCTACAAGGCGCTGGGCGTGCCCACCTATTCGTCGGCGGTGTTCAACTTCGTCCCGCGCATGGCGATCGAGTTCTACAACGCCTATGCCAGCGGCGACCAGGCCACCGTCAGCCGCCTGATCGACGATTTCTTCCTGCCTTACCTGGCAATCCGCAACAAGGGCGAGGGCTACGCCGTGTCCATCGTGAAGGCCGGCGCCACCATCGCCGGCAAGAGCGCCGGCCCGGTGCGCCCGCCGCTTTCCGATCTGAAGCCGAACGAAGTTGAAGAGCTCGCTGCGCTGATCCGCAAGCTGGGCCCGCAATAAGCAATCCCTCATCCCCAAGGAGACATCCCCGTGATCAAGAAGACCCTGCTGGGCCTGGCATTGGCCGTGGCCGCCACCGCGAGCGCTTTCGCCGCCTACCCCGACAAGCCCGTCACCCTGGTGGTACCGTTCCCGCCCGGCGGCTCGACCGACGCGATCGCGCGCGTGCTGGCCCAGAAGCTGCAAGAAAAGCTGGGTGGCAGCTTCATCGTCGACAACAAGGCCGGCGCCACGGGCACCATCGGAGCCGCCTTCGTCAAGCGCGCGCCCGCCGACGGCTACACGCTGTTCGTTTCCTCGCTCGGCCCGTTCGTGATCGCCCCGCACCTGATCAAGGGCGTGCAGTACGACGCGCTGAAGGACTTCGACCCGATCACCGTCGCCGTGCAGGCGCCCAACGTGCTGGTCGTGCCCACCTCTTCCGCCGACAAGAACCTGGCGGACCTGATGGCCCACATGAAGCGCACGCCCGGCAAGGTGAGCTTCGCGTCCTCGGGCAACGGCTCTTCGGACCACCTGTCGGCCGAACTGCTCTGGCAGCAAAGCGGCACCGAAGGCCTGCACATCCCGTACAAGGGCGGCGGTCCGGCCATCAACGACCTGCTGGGCGGGCAGGTCGACGCGGCCTTCGTCAACATCAACAGCATCATCCAGCACATCAAGAGCGGCAAGGTGCGCGCCATAGCGGTGTCTTCGCTGGCACGCAATCCGCTGATCCCCGAAGTGCCGACCCTGCAGGAACTGGGCGTGAAGGGTGCGGAAGTGCAGTCCTGGCAAGCCGTCGCCGCGCCCAGGGGCCTGCCGGCCGACATCAAGGCCAAGCTGCACGAGGCGATGGTCAGCGCGTTGAACGACCCGGCGGTGAAGGAAAAGCTGGTGGCGCAGGGCTTCGAGATCGTGGGCAACACGCCCGAGCAGTTCTCGCGCTTCCAGGCGACCGAGTACGCCCGCTGGAAGCAGCTGATCGAAACGCGCAACATCAAGGCGGATTGAATGACCCCCAAGTTTGCGGCTGCGCCGCTCCACCGCCACTCAAGGGGGCGCATGCCTCCCAAGGGCGGCCTGCCGGAGGCATCGTGACCTCTCCCATCGTCAAGAGCATGCGTGTCGTCCCGGTCGCCGGCCGCGACGGCATGCTGCTGAACCTGTCGGGCGCGCACGCGCCCTTCTTCACCCGCAACATCGTCATCGTCACCGACAACGCCGGCCACACCGGCCTGGGCGAGGTGCCGGGGGGCGAGAAGATCCGGCAGACGCTGGAAGATGCGCGCGCCCTGGTGGAAGGCCAGACCGTCGGCAACCTGCAAGCCGTCCTCGAGGCGATGCGCACGAAGTTCGCCGATCGCGATGCGGGCGGCCGCGGCAACCAGACCTTCGACCTGCGCACCACCATCCATGCCGTGACCGCCGTCGAGTCCGCGCTGCTGGACCTGCAAGGCCAGCACTTCGGCGTCCCGGTGGCCGCGCTGCTCGGCGAAGGCCAGCAGCGCGATGCCGTGCAGATGCTCGGCTACCTGTTCTACGTCGGCGACCGCAAGAAGACCAATCTGCCCTACGCCAGCGAGCCGGAGGCGAAGGACGACTGGTCCCGCCTGCGCCACGAGGAGGCGATGACGCCCGACGCGATCGTGCGGCTGGCCGAAGCGGCGCAGCAGCGCTATGGCTTCCAGGACTTCAAGCTCAAGGGCGGCGTGCTGCGCGGCGACGACGAAGTCGAGGCCATCCGTGCCCTGCACGAGCGCTTCCCCAAGGCGCGCGTGACGCTGGACCCCAACGGCGGCTGGCTGCTCAAGGATGCGATCCGGCTGATGAAGGACATGCACGGTGTGGTCGCCTATGCGGAAGACCCGTGCGGCGCCGAAGAAGGCTTCTCCGGGCGCGAGGTGATGGCGGAGTTCCGCCGCGCCACCGGCCTGCCGACCGCCACCAACATGGTCGCCACCGACTGGCGGCAGCTGGCGCATTCGCTGGCGCTGCAATCGGTCGACATCCCGCTGGCCGACCCGCACTTCTGGACCATGGCCGGCTCGGTGCGGGTGGCGCAGACCTGCCGCGACTGGGGCCTGACCTGGGGCTCCCACTCCAACAACCACTTCGACATCTCGCTGGCGATGTTCACGCACGTCGGCGCCGCCGCGCCGGGCAAGGTGACGGCGATCGACACGCACTGGATCTGGCAGGACGGCCAGCGCCTGACGAAGGAGCCGCTGCAGATCGCCGGCGGCTACGTCGAGGTGCCGAAGAAGCCGGGGCTCGGCATCGAGATCGACATGGCCGAAGTGGAAAAGGCCAATGCGCTGTACCAGCAGCACGGGCTGGGCGCGCGCGACGACGCGACGGGCATGCAGTTCCTGCTGCCGAACTGGAAATTCGATCCGAAGCGGCCTTGCCTGGTGCGCTGAAAACCCTCACCAGGAAAACAAATGAGACCCAACCGCCTGCGCACCCTCTGGCAATCCGGCGGCGCCGCCGTCAATGGCTGGCTCGCCATCGCCAACAGCTTCTCGGCCGAGACCATGGCCCACCAGGGCTGGGACACGCTCACCATCGACCTGCAGCACGGCGTGGTGGACTACCAGGCCATGGTCACCATGCTGCAGGCCATCTCCACCACCGATACGGTGCCGGTGGTGCGCGTGCCGTGGCTGGAACCCGGCATCCTGATGAAGACGCTGGACGCCGGCGCGTACGCGGTGATCTGCCCGATGATCAGCACGCGCGAAGACGCGCAGAAGCTGGTGGCCTACACCCATTACGCCCCGCGCGGCACCCGCAGCTTCGGCCCGGTGCGCGCGCTGCTCTATGGCGGCGCCGACTACCCGCAGCAAGCCAACGACACGATCGTCACCTTCGCCATGATCGAAACCGCGGCGGCGCTGGACAACCTCGACGCCATCATGTCGGTCGAAGGACTGGACGCCGTCTACATCGGTCCCTCGGACCTGTCGCTGGCGCTCGGCTGCAAGCCGACCTTCGACGACGTCGACCCGCCGGTGGCGCAGGCCATCGACCACATCCTGGCGCGCGCCAAGGCGCACGGCCTGGTGGCCGGCATCCACAACGGCGGCCCGCAGGCGGCGCTGGCGCGCATCGCCAAGGGCTTCCAGTTCGTCACCGTCAGCTCCGATGCGCGGCTGATGGCGGCGGGCGCACAGCAGATCGTAGGCGCCATGCGCGCCGGACAAGGACTCTCATGAACATCGGATTCATCGGGCTGGGCATCATGGGCGCGCCCATGGCCCGCCACCTCGCCGACGCCGGCCACACGCTCTTCGTGCACACGCGCAGCAAGGTGCCGGCGGTGGTGGCCGAAGCCAAGGCAGTCACCTGCGCCAACGCCGCCGAAGTGGCGCGGCAGGCGGAGGTGATCTTCACCATGGTGCCGGACACACCCGACGTCGAGGCCGTGCTGTTCGGCGCCAACGGCGTGGCGTCCGGGCTGCAGGCCGGTGCCGCCGGCGCCCGCAAGATCGTGGTCGACATGAGCTCGATCTCGCCGCTGGCGACCAAGCAGTTCGCGCAGAAGATCGACGCGCTGGGCGCCGACTACATCGACGCGCCGGTGTCCGGCGGGGAAGTGGGCGCCAAGGCGGCGTCGCTCACCATCATGTGCGGCGGCGATCCGGCCGTGTTCGAGCGCGTGCGGCCGCTGCTGGAGAAGATGGGCAAGAACATCACCCTGGTCGGCGGCGTCGGTGACGGCCAGACCACCAAGGTGGCCAACCAGATCATCGTGGCGCTGAACATCGCGGCCGTCGGCGAGGCGCTGCTGTTCGCCAGCAAGGCCGGCGCCGATCCGGCCAAGGTGCGGCAGGCGCTGCTGGGCGGCTTCGCCGCCAGCCGCGTGCTGGAAGTGCATGGCGAACGCATGGTCAAGCGCACCTTCGCGCCGGGCTTTCGCATCGCCCTGCACCAGAAGGACCTGGGCCTGGCGCTGCAAGGCGCGCGCGAGATGGGCGTGGCGCTGCCGCAGACGGCAGGGGCGGCGCAGTTGATGCAGGCTTGCGCCGCCAACGGCATGGGGGCGCTGGACCATTCGGCGCTGGTGCGCGCGC
>JAQGMY010000089.1 GCA_028292105.1 Ramlibacter sp. | reverse complement strand
CCGTACCTGTTGGCCGGCCCGGTGGGTTGCACCATGAAGTAGATCATCACGGCCCAGCCCACGAACGGGATCAGCCAGATCAACTGCAGCCAGCCGCTCTTGTCCTGGTCGTGCAGGCGGCGCGCGCCGACGGCCAGCGAAGGCACCAGCAGGGCCAGGTTCACCAGCATCCCCAGCCAGTCGCTGATCATGCTCGCAACCAGACCGGCCGCGAGGCAGGCCAGTGCGAACCACCAGAACTCCGGGCGTCCGGCGCGGCCGGAAAAGTCCGCGTACTTTTTCTGGACGCAGGTGATGACCGCTTGTTTGAAGTCCATGGGAGCCCTCCTCGTTGTAGGCGCTGCCATCATAGGGATTCGCTGCTGCGGCGCAAGTCCCGCTCGATGGCGCGGCCGACCTCCTCTCCCAGGTTGGCGCCGAAGAGGCCAGGCCTGTCCAGCAGCCGCAGCGCGAGCGAGCGCAGGGCTTCGCGGTCCCGCAGTTCTCCGGACTGCAAGGCGCGCGCATAGCGGCCAGTGACGTTGTGGCGGTCCAACCGGTCGGCCACGTCGAGGTGATGCTTCGCTTCATCGGGGCGGCCGGCCAGCAGCATCGAAAGCCCGACGGCGCCCTGGCTTTCGGCAAAGTTGCGGTCGAGGTCCAGGGCCTGCCGGAACGCAGCGCAAGCGCCGCCCTGGTCTCCCTGCAACAGGCAAGCCCAGCCCAGCCCATGCCAGCTGCCGATGTGCGCCGGCATGCGCGCCACCGCGCGAGTGAAGCACTGCTGCGCCTGGGCGAACTCACCGGCCTGCAGATATGCCATCCCGAGCGCCGACACGGTGCGGCCGTCGTCCGGGTTGGCTGCGGTCGCCTGTTGCAGCAGGCGCATGGCGGCGGCGGTGTCGCGTTCGGCCAAAGCCACCGACGCACGGGCGACCAGCACCTCCGGCAGCACCACCCCGTGCTGCAGCGCCGTGTCGGCGAGCCGCTTGGCCAGCGCGAAGTCCCCCGCGTCCACCGCGGCCAGGCTGGCCACCCCTGCGGCCGCCGGCTGCAGGCCGGACTGCAGCGCTCGCGCCGCCGCCCAGTCAGTGGCTTCCCTGGCGAGTCCACACGCGTGCGTCGCCCGCAGCCACAGCACCTGGACTGCGGCCTGCAGCGCCGCGTCCAGGTCGGCTTTCGCCAACAAGGGTTCGAGCGCCTCGCGGCTGCGGATCGGCTCGCCCGATCGAAGATGCAGCCGGGCCACTTCGATCGAATGATGGATGGCACGACCAGTCCACTGCGGCGACGCAAGCTGCAACTCGCCGGCGGCTGCCAGGCATTCGCGGACACAGTCATGCGCCCCTGCTTCCAGGGCCAGGTCGCACACCTGCGCCAACAGCAGGGGATTGCGCGGGTCCTGTCGCAGATAGGAATGCAGCCGCTGCAGCCGCTGCAGGTCAGTGGTTTCGGATGGGGCCATGGTCGTCCTCAGAGTTTGACACTCCAGTCGTCGCCCTGCGACAGCAGCTTGCGCAAGTGCAGCAGCGCCTGCTTGTGCACCTGCGAGATGCGGCCCTTGGTCAGCTGCAGGGATGCGGCGATCTGGTCGAACGGGACTTCCTGCAGATAGTGGCCTCGCACCACCGCCCGTTGTTGTTCGGGGAGGTGTTCCACCGCCTTCAACAACCGGTCGCGCAGCTGGCGCAGTTCGGTGCTGCGGTAGAAGGGCAAGTTCACTACCGCATCTTCGTGGTCGACCATGGCCGTGCCTTCCAGCATCCAGCACACGGCCAGGCCGATTCCCACCTCCGACACGAACTTCATCAGCTGCTCGGGCGTCTGCGGGCCGTCGGAGGGTGCGCCGGCGTCTTCCAGCGCCGCCTGGCGAGCGGCTACTACCCGTTCCGAGCGAAGCCGCTGGCGCAAAGCGATCTGCTGCTGCTTTTCGGTGAGCCTCTCGATGCCGCTCAGGATGGCGCCCTGCATGCGCCGCGCCGCGAAGGTACGGAACAGGACACCGCGGCCGGGGTCATACCGTTCCATCGCCTCCAGCAGTCCGATCGACGCGTACTGCAGGTAGTCCCCGAATTCGATCTCGTCGTGAAACCGCTTCGCATACAGCGTGGCCGCCACGGTGCGCGCGTAGGGCATGTGCAGAGCGATCAAGCCCTCACGTGCGGCTGCATCCCCGCTGGACCGCAGCTGCACCCACCACGCTCCTTCCTGCGTCGCTTCGAGTGTGGTGGCCTCCATGCTGCTTTAGTGGAAGGAGCCCACCAGGGCCTTGAGGATCAGGCTCCAGCCGTCGACCAGGACGAACATGAGCACCTTCAAGGGAAGCGCCACCGTGGTCGGCGGCATCATCATCATTCCGAGGGCCATGAGCACGCTCGACACCACGAGATCGATCAGGAGGAACGGCAGGAACACGACGAAGCCGATCTGGAAGGCCGCCCGCAGCTCCGACAGCATGAAAGCCGGGATCAGCTGCACGTTCCCTATGTCGTCCAGGCCCTGCGGGAGCTTCGCCCTGGACAGCTCGATGATCAGCGCAAGGTCCTGCTCCCGCGTCTGGCGCACCATGAATTCGCGCAGGGGCGCGACCCCCTTCGAGTACGCCGCGTCCATGCCGAGGGTGCCGTTCATGAAGGGCTGGAAGGCCTGGTCGTTCAGCGTCGCGAGCACCGGCGCCATCGTGAAGAGGGTGAAGAACAGGGCCAGTCCGATCAGGACCGGGTTGGGCGGCGTCTCGGGCATGCCGATCGCGTGGCGCAGCATCGACAGGACGATGATGATCCGGAGAAACGACGTGATGCACACCAGCAGCGCGGGCAGCACCGCCAGCACGCTGAGCCCGAGGACCACGCGCAGTGCCTGGGCGGTATCGCTGGGCACCTTCGGCAGTTCCGGCGCCGCAAACGCCAGCGCCGGCGCCAGCAATGGCAGCGCGAGCCAGAGTTGCCGCAGTTCCCGCTTGCGGATGCCGATCGCGCTCATGGCGTATCGACCCGAGTCGGAGCCGCCGCCTTGCGCGCCAGCAGCGTGACTTGTTGCGGCGTACAGCCGACGAGCAGTTCTTCGCCGTGCCACTGCAGCACGTGCACGCTCGCCTGCGGCGTGAGGGACTGGCTTGTCAGCCGGGCCAGCGATCCGCGCGGCGTGCGCCGGCCATCCGCCCGCCCTCCGAGCAAGGCGCCCACCCCTTTGTGCCAGACGACGTAGCCGCCTGCGACAGCGCAAAGCACCAGCATCACCACCACGGGTATCCAGAGAGTCGGGTCGTTGGCGACTTCCCCGTCCCGGCGCAACGGCACCGCGGCGGCGATCGAGGCCGCGTCAGCGCCAGGCGCACACAGGATGCAGGCCGCAGCCAGCAGGGTGGCCGCGGCGCCGCTGTGCCAGCCGAAGCGCGTGTTCATGTCAGCTTCAGGGGCAG
>JAQGMY010000063.1 GCA_028292105.1 Ramlibacter sp. | reverse complement strand
CACCGCCAGCGCCGCGGCGATCGGCCGCGCCATGAAGGCCGACAGGTTGCCGTCCGACTTGATCATCGAGGTGATGAAGTTCTCCTCGAGCATCCCGCCCAGCACCACGCCCAGGATCGCCGGCGCGATCGGGAAGCGGTTCGCCTCCAGCACGTAGGCGACGATGCCGGCCACCAGCATCACCGACACCTCGAACAGCGAGTTGTTGATGGCGAAGGTGCCGACGATGCAGAACAGCAGGATCAGCGGCATCAGCACGTTGCGCGGCACCTTCAGGATGCGCCTGGACACCTTGATGCACAGGATGCCGAGCGGGATCATGATGATGTTGGCCAGGATGAACAGCAGGAACACCGCGTAGATGTTCTGCGGGTTGGTAGTGAAAAGCGCCGGCCCCGGATTCATGTTCTTCATGTACAGCACGCCGATGACGATGGCCGTGATCGAGTCCCCCGGGATGCCGAACACCAGCGCCGGGATCCAGGCACCGGCCAGCGCGCTGTTGTTGGCGGAGCCGGATTCGACGATGCCCTCGACGTGCCCGGTGCCGAACTTCTCCGGCTCCCTGGAGAACTTCTTGCTCATCGCATAAGACATCCAGGCGGCGATGTCGGCGCCGGCGCCGGGCAGGGCGCCCACGGCGGTGCCCAGCACGCTGCCGCGCAGGATCTGCACCGGATACTTCTTCGCCAGCGCCCACTGCCCCTTGAGCACGTTGCCCACCTTCTCGACCACCAGCTCCGCCGGCGGGCTGGTGTCCAGCACGAAGCGGATCACCTCCGAGATGGCGAACATGCCGATCATCATGGCGATCATCCCGATGCCGCCCGTCATCTCCGCGTTGCCGAAGGTGAAGCGCGGATACCCGCCGGGATTGCCGAGGCCCACGCAGGCGACCAGCAGCCCGAGCAACAGCGTGATCACGCCCTTGAGCGGCTGGTCGCTGGTGATGAAGACCGCGCAGGTCAGGCCGAGCAGCACCAGCCAGAAGTACTCGAACGAGCTGAAATGCAGCGCGAATTCGGCGAGCGCCGGCGCGGCGACGATCAACACGGCGGTGCCGAACAGGCCGCCAATGGCGGAGAAGACCAGGCCCGCGCCCAGCGCCTTCTCGGCTTCGCCCTTGCGTGTCATGGCATACGCTTCGTCCGTGTACGCGGCCGACGCCGGCGTGCCCGGTATGCGCAGCAGGCAGCCCGGGATGTCGCCGGAAAAGATCGCCATCGCGGTGGCGGTGACGATGGTGGCGATCGCCGGGATCGGCGCCATGAAGAAGGTCACCGGCACCAGCAGCGCGGTGGCCATGGTGGCGGTGAGCCCCGGCACGGCCCCCACGAACAGCCCGAACAGCGCCGCCAGCAACATCGCGATGAGGGTGCCCGGCTCGAACACCATGGAGAACGCCTGGAGGATCGCGGCGCTGGTGGTCACCAGGCGTACTCCTTCAACACGCCCCAGGGCAGCGGCACGCGCAGCAGCTTGTAGAAGGCCGCGTGGATCAGCAGCGTGGCGACCACGGCGATCGTCAGCGCCTTCACCGGCGCGACCCGCAGCACCAGGAACAGCGCGATCAGGATCAGCGTCGCCGTGATCAGGAAGCCGAGCGTCTCGGAGGCGAGGATGTAGAACAGGATGGATCCGAGCAGCACCACCAGCGCCAGCCCGTGCCGCGGCGAGCGCACCCAGTCGTCCCACACCAGCCATGGCTGCTCGCGCCGGTCGCGCCAGCCGCGCGCCACCAGCAGCACGCCGCCGATGAAAAGACCGGCGGCGATCAGGCCGGGAAAGAGTGCCGGACCGACCGGCTGCCCGGGGATCTTCGGGTAGCCCTGGATGGCGACCAGCACGGTCGTCCCCAGCACCATCAACAGCAGGCCAAAAATGGCGTCGTTGAGTTTCATGGCTGCGACGTCATTTCCGCGGAGGCGGGAACCCGGAGCGCCCGCCTGCAACGGTCCGCGCGCGGACAGCCTTGTAGCCCCGGATTCCCGCCTGCGCGCGGATGACGACGGCCGTCACTTGGCGATGCCCACGGCCTTCATCGTCGCGCCCAGTTCGGCGTCGGATTTGGCCATGAAGCGGCCGAAGTCTTCCGGCCCGGCGTAGACCACGCCGAAGCCGCGGCTGGCCATGAAGTCCTGGTATTCCTTGCTGTTGGCGACCTTGCGCACGCTGGCGGCCAGCTTGTCGCGGATGTCGGCCGGCACGTTCCTGGGGGCGACGATGCCGCGCCAGGCGGCCATTTGCCAGTCGCTGCCGAGCGCGGCCTTCAGCGTCGGCACGTTGGGATACAGCGCGGCCGGCTTGTCACTCATCACGGCCAGGCTGCGCACCTTGCCCGCGTCGATCAGCGAGCGCGCTTCCGGCAGTGACACGGGCGCGATCTCGATGCCGCCGGCCACCATGTCCTGCAGCCCCGGCGCGGCGCCATTGCTCGGTACCCAGGGCACCGCCGCCGGGTCGATCTTCTGGTCGCGCAGCAGCCCGGCCAGCGCCAGGTGCCAGATGCCGCCCTGGCCGGTGCCCGAGGCCTTGAGCTTGCCCGGGTTGGCCTTGATGGCGGCCAGCAGGTCGCGCACGTTCTTGTAGGGCGCGTCGGCCCGCACCTGGATGCCCGCCGCGTCGGCGTTCACCAGGCCGATGGGCGTGTACGAGGCGCCGCTCAGCTCGGTGAGGCCCTGCCAGTGCATCATGCTGATTTCGACCGTGGCCAGGCCGATGGTGTAGCCGTCCGGCGGCGCCGCGGCGATGGCCGCATGGCCGACGACGCCACTGCCGCCGGTGCGGTTCACCACCGTGACCGGTTGCCCCAGGTCCTTCTCCATCAGGCTGGCGATGATCCGCGCGGTGGCGTCGGTGCCGCCGCCGGCACCCCACGGAACGATCAGGGTGATGGGCCGCGCCGGATAGGTCTGCGCCACGGCAGGCAACGCGGTGGCTGCGAGTGCAACGGCAGCGAAGGCGCCGGCCAGGAGGCAACGGCGGGAGGGACGGGGCATGCTTTGGTCTCCTTCGGGCCGCGGTCGGGTGTAGCGGCTCGTGGAGCAATCTACGGCCGCGGGGCCGCAGCCGATATAGGGAGAACCCAGCCAGGCGCGGGCTACGCGTCCATGCCGATCAGCCGGTGGATCACCACCGCATCCGCCGCGCCGGTTTCCGGCAGCTCGCTGGCACGCTGGAAGGCGCGGATGAACCTCGCCGACGAAGTGCCGAAGATGCCGTCCGCGCGGATGTCGCACCCCTGGTCCGACAGGGCCAGTTGCACCAGCCGCACGTCCAGGCCGCGCTGCAAGGGCGACTGCACGGCGAGGGCGCGGGTGCCGGGCGGCGGGCCGTCGTAGCAGCCCGGCGGCATCGCGGCGAGTGTCTCCAGCGACAGCTCCCGGCCGCGCACCACCAGCGGCAAGGGCAGGCCCCACGCACCCTGGTCGATCAGGCGCTGGAACGCGTCCATGCGGTACACCGTCTTGCGCAGCAGGGGATTGGGATGGGAGCCCAACCAGTCCCGGCGCAGCCGCACGTAGCGTTGCACCCATTCGTGTTCGCCGACCTGGTCCAGCGCGCCGGCGGCGCTGGCGCGGTCGCGCAGCGGCGCCCAGGAGCCATGCACCCAGCTGTCGTAGACCACCGCCACCGCCAGCGGGGAGCCCAGTCCCAGGCGCGTGGCGGCACGCAGCGCCGGCTCCCAGTACAGCTCGTCGAAGAAGGCGTCCTGCACGTCGCGCATCACCGGGTCGTCGGCGCTGGCGCGCAGCAGGTTGTGCAGCTTGATGTCCTGGTCGGCGGCGACGCTGCGGGCGGTCAAGGCCGGCAGCCAGCCCCGCAGCCGGGCGCCGAAGCGCGCGCCGGCGGCGCCGCAATAGCGCTCGATCAGCAGCTGGAGGTTGCCCGAACCGAGGGTGGTCTGGGCCCGGCCGAAGGTCAGGCGCCCGGTGTCGCCGGGCAGCACGGTGACGGCGCTGTAGTCGCCACGCACCGACCCGGTCTCGAAGATGTTGACGATCGCCAGTGCGGCTTGCGCCTGGGTGGCCGGCATCGCGATGCGCTGGGCGGCGTTCGGTGCCGCGGGCCGCGTGTACCGCAGCACGCAATAGCCCGGCAGGGTGGTGTCCTCGCGGCAGTCGATCACGTGGTGGCCGGTGCCCTCCAGGTCGTGCCTGCGTTCGCTGCAATCCATGCAAAGCACGGTGGTGCTGAAGACATCGCTCATGACGATCTCCCGTTGTCCGGTGACTCTCGTGCAGGATAGCCGCGCCTGGGGCGGCTGCCATCTCCCCGATGACGGATGACGCATGCTGGACCCAAGCTCCGCCGGGTGCAACACCCCGACACAGCTGCTCCATCCAACAGGTGATGTGCGGGGCGCGGGCCGGTGCTAAGTTCACTGCCAGGGCGTTGCCGGTTCCTCACCACCGGCCAGGAGGGCGCCATGATCACCTTGAACCATATCGGCACCGCACTGTTGACACTGGGGCGCTCTGGCGCCGCCTCGCAGGGGCAGCGCAGCTCGCTTTCGACCAGGGAAACCGACGGCTTCGCCCAGGGGGCCGAGGCCGCCCTGCAGGCGTACACCAAGGCCTCGGACGCCTACACGGCCCACATGTGGCCGTCGGTGGCCATCTGGAGCGTGCTCATCGCGGCAGCGCTGGTGCTGCTGGAGTGGCTGCTGTCCCGCGGGGGAGCCGGCCGCCAGGGGTGACAATCCGGGCTGGCCAAGCCATCCAGGCCGCCCGACGATGAAGAACTCCCCTCCCACGCGCCTCGTCTACTCCACCGATTTCGGCCGCGCCTGCCCGGGCTGCGGCAAGCCCATGGGCCAATGCATCTGCCGGCAGGCCAGGGCGCCGGCCGGCGACGGCATCGTTCGCGTGCAGCGCGAAACCAAGGGCCGCGGCGGCAAGGCCGTCACCGTGGTGCGCGGCGTTCCGGTGGACCCGGCGGCCCTGGAAAAATTGGGCAAGGAGCTCAAGGCTTCCTGCGGCACCGGTGGTACCGTGAAGGACGGCATCATCGAGGTGCAGGGCGACCACGTGGACAAGGTCATCGCCAGCCTGCAGGGCCGGGGCTACACGGTCAAGCGCGCAGGTGGCTGAGACCGCCATCGACCGCCGCACGCCTGGTCACAAGGACTTACCCATCGTGCTGAACGGCCCGCTCCCGCCGCAGTCCTACTCCCGCCCACCTCAGCTTTGGATAGATTTTTTCGTATGACACCGGCCTTCACCCGCGCCCGCGACTGGGCGCTCCTGCAGTTCCGGCGCGGTGTCGCCCTGGCACGCGCGCATCCGGTGCGCGCTGCGCTGCTGCCGCCGGCCTTGCTGCTGGCTTACCTGCTGGTCCTGATCCCGTTCACGCCCAGCATTTCGGACCTGCGCAAGGCCAAGACCGAGGTGCCCACCATGGTGCTGTCCGCCGACGGCGTCACGCTGGCCGAATTCCGCCGCATCAACCGCCAGTGGGTGCCGCTCTCGAAGGTGTCCAAGCCCGTGGTCGACGCGCTGATCGCCACCGAGGACCACCGTTTCTTCGAGCACCACGGCATCGATTTGCGCCGCACCGCGGCGGCCGTGCTGAACACGCTGCGCGGCAAGCGGGAGGGCGGCTCCACCATCACGCAGCAGCTGGCCCGCAACATGTACCCCAACGAGATCGGCCGCGCCGTCTCGCTGAACCGCAAGGCCAAGGAAGCGATCACCGCGCTGAAGATCGAGGCGATCTACTCCAAGCAGGAGATCCTCGAGACCTACCTGAACACGGTGCCTTTCCTCTACAACGCGTTCGGCATCGAAATGGCCGCGCGGACCTACTTCGACAAGTCGGCCAACCAGCTCGACGTGCTGGAAAGCGCCACGCTGATCGGCATGCTCAAGGGCACCAGCTACTACAACCCGGTGCTCAATCCGGAGCGGGCGCGCGAGCGGCGCAACACCGTGCTGGCGCAGATGGCCAAGCACGGCAAGCTCGATCCGAAGCGGGCAGAAGTGCTGGCCGCGCGGCCGCTGCTGCTGGACTTCGAGCGCCAGGCCGAGCCGGTCGGCATCGCCCCGCACGTCGCGCAGCAGGTCCGCAAATGGCTGATAGCGTGGGCCGACCGGGAGGACTACGACATCTACTCCGACGGCCTGGTGGTCCGCACCACCATCGACAGCCGGCTGCAAAAGGCCGCCAACCAGGCCGTCTCGCGCCAGCTGCGGCAGTTGCAGGAGTACGCCGACCGCGCCCGGCGCAAGAGCGAGGAAAGGGCGCTGCTGCAGGCCGGCTTCCTGGCCCTGGACCCGCGCAACGCACAGGTGAAGGCATGGGTGGGCAGCGCCGACTTCGCGCAGGAGCAGTTCGACCACGTCAACCAAGCGCGGCGCCAGCCGGGCTCGACCTTCAAGCCCTTCGTCTACGGCGCCGCCTTCCTCGACGGCATGTCGCCGGAGGACACCTTCCTCGACCAGGCCGTGGACATCCGCGACCGCGGCGGCGCCGTCTGGAGCCCGCGCGACAGCACGCCGCCCACCAACGAGCCCATGACCTTGCGCGATGGCCTGGCCCAGTCGCGCAACAGCATCACCGCGCAGGTGATGCAGCGCGTCGGCCCGCAGAAGGTGGCCGACCTGGCCTGGCAGCTCGGCGTGCGCGAGAGCAAGCTGGAGCAAGTGCCCTCGCTGGCCCTGGGCACCAGCCCGGTCACGCTGCGCGAGATGGTGACCGCCTATGGCACCCTCGCCAACAACGGCCGCTACCTTGGGGAGCCGCAGCTGATCGTGCGGGTCGAAGACCGCAAGGGCCGCACCCTGGCGCTGTTCACGCAGCCCAAGCCGGTCGAGGTGATGCCCAAGCCGCAGGTGCTCAAGCTGGTGAACGCCATGCGCGGCGTGATCGACGAAGGCACCGGCGCCGCGATCCGCACGCGTTACGGCATCCAGGCCGACGTGGCCGGCAAGACCGGCACCACGCAGGACAACAGCGACGGCTGGTTCATCCTGATGCATCCGCAACTGGTGGCCGGGGCGTGGGTGGGGTTCAACGACAACCGCGTCACCATGGGGGAAAGCTGGGGACAGGGCGCCCGCAGCGCGCTGCCGATCGTGGGCGAGTTCTTCCAGCAGGCGCTGCGGATGCGCGCGGTGGACAGCCGCACCGAATTCGACATCCCGCGGCCGCGGCCCAAGCCGCGCGAGCCCGCCCGCGACCCGGTGCAGGAAATGGTGGACGACATCCTGGGTCGCCTCCTCAAGATGATCCAGTGAACACTCCCGCAACTCAGCCGGGGTCCGGCGATGGCGCGCGCAGGCAGGCCCCCAGCTACGACCTGGAGGAACTGGAGCGCCTGTTCCGGGACGGGCCCGCTGCCGTGGCCTGGCTGGCGGGGCCGCGCCACGAGATCAAGTTCGCCAACGAGGCCTACCAGCGGCTGGTGGGCCGCGACGACCTGGTGGGGCGCACGGTCGACCAGGCCCTGCCGGAGGTGGTGGGGCAGCGCTTCGTCGAGCTGCTGGACAAGGTCTTCGCCTCCGGCCGCGCGTTCGTCGGCAACGAGGTGCAGGTGGACCTGCGCGACCCGGCGGACGGCACGCTCAAGCAGCGGGTGGTGGACTTCGTGTTCCAGCCGGTGCGCGAGGCCGGCGAGGTGGTCGGCATCTTCATCCAGGCCACGGACGCGACCGAGCGGGTGGCGGCGCAGGCGGCCTTGCGTGAAAGCGAAGCCAAGTTCCGCGCCATCAGCAACTCGATCGACCAGATGGTCTGGTCGACCCGGGCCGACGGCTTCCACGACTACTACAACGACCGCTGGTACGAATACACCGGCGTGCCGCCCGGCTCCACCGACGGCGTGGGCTGGAACGACGTGTTCCATCCGGATGACCAGCGCCGTGCCTGGGCCGTGTGGCGGCACAGCCTGCAGACCGGCGAGACCTACCACATCGAATACCGCCTGCGGCACCGCTCCGGCCAGTACCGGTGGGTGCTGGGCCGGGCACAGCCCTTGCGCGACGAGCAGGGCCAGATCGTGCGCTGGTTCGGCACCTGCACCGACATCCAGGACATCGTCGACGCGCGCGAGGTGCTGACCCGATCCCGCGAGGAACTGGAGCGGCAGGTCGGGCTGCGCACGCAGCAGCTGGTCCAGGCCGAGGCCAAGCTGCGGCAGGCCCACAAGATGGAAGCGATCGGCCAGCTCACCGGCGGCATCGCGCACGACTTCAACAACATGCTGCAAGGCATCGTCGGCGCGCTCGACCTGATCCGGCGCCTGCATGCCAGCGGCCGCACCGACAGCATCCCGCGCTTCGTCGACATGGCAATGAAGTCGGCGCACCGGGCCGGGGCGATGACGCACCGGCTGCTGGCCTTTTCGCGGCAGCAGCCGCTGGCGCCGCAGCCGGTGGACCTGAACGCGCTGGTGCAGTCGCTGCGCGAGCTGGTGCGTCGCAGCACCGGCGAATCGATCACGCTGGCGCTGGACCTCGCGCCCGGGGCGTGGTCGACCAGGTGCGACCCCAACCAGCTGGAAAGCGCCATCCTCAACCTGGCCATCAACGCGCGCGACGCGATGCCAGATGGCGGGCAGCTCACGCTGCGCACGGCCAACGTGGCCTTGCCGCCGACGCAGGTCGGCCCGGACGACACACTCGAGGCCGGTGACTTCGTCCGGGTCACCGTCAGCGACACCGGTACTGGCATGCCGCAGGACGTGATCGACCGCGCTTTCGATCCCTTCTTCACCACCAAGCCCATCGGGGTCGGCACGGGGCTCGGGCTGTCGATGGTCTATGGCTTCGCGCGGCAGTCGGGCGGCTTCGCCACGATCAGCAGCCGGCTGGGCGAGGGCACGGAAGTCTCCGTGCTGCTGCCGCGCTACCAGGGCGAGGCGGCGGCGCCGCTGGTGCAGCCGCTGACCGAGCTGGCCACTGGGCGCGGCGAGATCATCGTGGTCGTCGAGGACGACGAGGTGGTGCGCAGCCTGGCCGTCGAGACCCTGGGCGGCCTGGGCTACGAGGTGCACGCGGCCGTCACGGCGGCCGAAGCCGCGGAGCTGCTGAATCGCCTTGGCCGCGTCGACCTGCTGCTGACGGACATCGGGCTGCCGGGCGGTGTCAGCGGCAAGCAGCTGGCGGACGCCGCCCGCGCCAGCCGGCCGGAGCTGAAGGTGATCCTGATCACCGGCTATGCGCAGGAAGCGATGGACAGCGACCTGGCGGCGGAGAAGATCGAGCTGCTGCGCAAGCCGGTGCTGATCGACGTCATGCTGCGCAAGGTGCAGGACGTGCTGGGGTCCAGGGTCTAGGGTCTAGGGCGCCATCGGCAGGCCGAGCGCCTGGTACACGCGCAGGGCCGCCCAGGCGTCGTTGGCGGCGTACAGCAACTGCTGCGGGGTCAGCTGGCGCTGCGCCCAGTTGGAGGTCGCGGCCCGCTTGGATTTCAGGTAGCGCCGCTCGAACAGCACTGCGACGGCCGCCTTGGTCCCCATCTGCCGCCGGTAGCCGCGCTGGCGGAACACGGTGTCCAGGTCGAGCACGTCCTGCGGCTCCACACCGAGCTTGTGCACGATGCGGCGCTTGTCGTCGCCCAGCCCGAAACCGGCCTTGACGATCCCCTGCCGCGCCAGCAGCTCACCGGCGATGCGGCGGCACTGCGGCTCGTGCAGCTGGAAGATGAACACCGCCTCCAGCGTGGCCAGCTGGATGATGTGCGGCCCGTCGGAGGCCTCCCCCGCGTTGAAGGTCGGCTTGGACTCGGTGTCGAAGCCCCACACCGGCACCAGCACGAGTGCCTCGGCGGCCCGCCGCGCGTCGTCGGCGGTGCTGACCACGGCGATGCGGTCCAGCCCGATGCGCTCGAAAGGCTCCAGCAGTGCGAGTTCCTCGGGGGTAGGCATGGACGGCGGCTGCATGGCGCTGGAGGATATCTGGTATTTCTCCCTCCCCCGCCGGGGGGAGGGCTGGGGTGGGCGCTGCCCGCAGGAAAGCCCTATAGCTGGGGACGGCCGGCTGCACGGAGAATCCCCGCAGCAACAGCTGTCCACAAAATCCAGGAGCCCTTCCGATGTCCCGATCGCGCCTTCGCACCCTTGCCGCCCTCTCGGGGCTGCTGCTCACCGCCGCGCTGCCGCTGTCGTCGGCGCTGGCGCAGGGCGGCGCCTGGCCGACCCGCCCGGTGCGGATCATCGTGACCTTCCCGCCGGGCGGCGCGCCGGACACGCTGGCCCGCGTGCTGGCGGAAAAATGGGGTGCGCTGGGCCAGCCGGTCACCGTGGACAACAAGCCGGGCGCCGGCGGCAACATCGGCGCCGACCTGGTGGCCAAGGCCCCGGGGGACGGCTACACGCTGGTGATCGGCACCGTCGGCACGCACGCCATCAACCCGTCCCTGTACGAGAAGATCCCGTACAACAACATCAAGGACTTCACGCCGATCAGCTTCCTGGCGTCCACCCCCAACCTGCTGGTGGTGAACAAGGACGTGCCGGCCAACAACGTGCGCGAGCTGATCGCGCTGGCCAGGAAGGAAAAGCTGTTCTTCGGCTCCTCCGGCAGCGGCACCTCGATCCACCTGTCCGGCGAATTGTTCAACACCCTCGCCGGCGTGAAGATGCAGCACGTGCCGTACAAGGGCCGCGCCGAAGCCATTCCCGACCTGCTGGGCGGCCGCATCCAGATGATCTTCGACAACATGCCTTCGGCGCTGCCGCTGGTGCAGGAAGGCAAGCTCAAGGCCATCGCGGTCACCAGCGCCCACCGCAATGCCGCCGCCCCGAACGTGCCGACGATCGCGGAGTCGGGCCTGCCGGGATTCGAGGCGACTTCCTGGTTCGCGCTGCTCGCTTCACCCGGCCTGCCGCGCGACGTGCAGATGCGCATCAACGCCGAAACCCTGAAGGTGCTGGCGATGCCGGACGTGAAGGAAAAGCTGGGCAAGCTGGGCCTGGACCCCGCCCCCGGTACCCCGGAAGCCCTGGCCGCCCTGATCCAGGCCGAGACCGTCAAGTGGGCGCGCGTGGTCAAGGAATCCGGCGCCAAGATCGAATGACCCCCTGGAGAGCCGCATGATCACCCTGCACGGATTTTCGGTCAGCAACTACTACAACAAGGTCAAGCTCGCGCTGCTGGAAAAGGGCATCCCGTTCCAGGAAAAGTACGTCGGGGTGATGGAGAAAAGCCCCGAGCTGCTGGCCGCTTCGCCCTTGGGCAAGATCCCGTACATCACGACGACGGCGGGCTGCGTTTGCGAAAGCCAGCCGATCCTGGAGTACCTGGAGGCCGCCTATCCGCAGCCGCCGCTGCTGCCCAAGGATCCTTTCGCCGCGGCCAAGGTGCGCGAGCTGGTCGTCTTCATCGACTGGCATCTCGAGATCGCCGCGCGGCAGTTGTACCCCTCGGCGTTCTTTGGCGCCCCCGCGCTGAGCGAAGGCAACGCCGCGCGCATCCGCAAGGAGATCGAGCAGCGGATCGCCGCCTTCCAGCGGCTGGCGAAGTTCGCCCCGTACGTGGCCGGCGACACCTTCACCATGGCCGACTGTTCGGCCTTCGCCGACCTGCCGCTGGTGGGCATGGCGACCAAGGCGGTCTATGGCGAGGACTTGCTGGCCGCGGCTGGCCTCGACTACAAGCCTTACCTGAAGCTGGTGGGCGAGCGGGCCTCGGCCCGGAAAGTGGTGGCGGACCGCAAGGCGGCCCAGGCGAAATAGTGGCGCCACGCAAGGTTGCTCTCGTCACCGGCTCCGCCACCGGCGTGGGCGCAGCCACGGCGCTGCTGCTGGCGCAGCGCGGCTACGACCTCGTCATCAACTACTCGCGCAGCGCCACCGAGGCGCAAGCTTGCGAAGCGGCCTGTCGCGCCGCCGGCGCCGGCACCTTGCTGCTGCAGGGCGACGTGGCGCAGGACGACGACTGCCGCGCGCTCGCCAGCGACACGGTGGTGCGCTTCGGCCGCATCGACGCGCTGGTGAACAACGCCGGGGTTTCCGTGTTCGGTGCCGCGGCCAGCTGGGAGGCGCTGGACGTCGAAGCCTTCCAGCGCATCTACGCGGTCAACACCATCGGCAGCTTCCAGATGGTGCGGGCCTGCGTGCCGCACCTGAAGGCGGTGCAGGGCTGCATCGTCAATGTGTCGTCGATCGCCGGCTCGCTGGGCATCGGTTCGTCGGTGCCTTACATCGCGTCGAAGGGCGCACTGAACGCGCTGACCTTGCACCTTGCGCGCACGCTGGCGCCGGATATCCGCGTCAATGCGGTCTGCCCCGGCATGGTCACCAGCCGCTGGTTCGTGGACGGCATGGGCCAACAGGCGTTCGACGCCCTGAAGGCCAACTACGAACGCGTCGCGCCGCTCGGGCGGCCCTCGACGCCCGAGGACGTGGCCGAGGCGATCGCCTGGCTGGTGGACGGCGCGCGCACGACGACGGGCGAGTTGCTGCTGCTGGACAGCGGGATGCACCTGGGCGCCCGGTCGACGCTGCCCTCGCAGCGCTGAGGATCGAACCACGGTATCCGGGCTGCGAGCCGGATGAAGTTCGCGGCCCGCCGGCCCTCAGCCTTCAACATGCCGGCGAATGCCGTACCAGAGCATCAACGCCAGGACCAGGACCAGGGGCGCACCCAGCGCGCCGGCGACGGCGCGAAGCGGGACTGCCTTTTCGCTGCGCATGACTTCAGCGCATGCGAACACCGCCAACACGGCCACCGCGTCGGTGAAGACAGTCCCCAGGTAGGCGCCGCCGTGGTACGCGTTGCCCCAGTTCGTGAACAGGACAAGGTAGTACGCCAGCGCGGTGAGGACGGCCGAAAGCGAGAGGAGGGCGGGTCTGGGAATGCGCACTGGCTGGATCGGGATGGCACTGCGCAAGCAGTGCGCCGCTGCGGGTGAAGTTGACTGGCCGGCGCAAGCATCACTCCTGCGGGAAAACTTTCGCACCGGGCGGATAGCCGCTATTGTCCGCCACCATTTGCCGGGTGCCGGTCGGCGCGGAAAACACCCGCTGTTCACGCGTTGTCAGGTCGCCCGACCAGGTTCTACTCTTCAGACGCCCGCATTGCCGCGCAGGGCATTTCGAACAATCGTCCATTCGCGGCGGACACCCGGCATACCCCACAGGCCGGTATGGAAGAAGGGCGGCTTGTACCAGGGCTTGTGCAGGCGTGCGTCGATCCTCTCCCTGAGCTCCTGCTCCTGGAAGGCCGGCCATGGCCCGATGGCTCCCGGATAAAGCATCCATCGGCCGCAAACCGGTGCCACCTCCCGGCAGAGGATGGTCTCGATCTCATGCAGCGGGAAGCCCGTCTCCTGCAGCGACCGGGCCAGGATGCGCAGATCATCCTTCGTGTGCTCCGTGTCCACGAACAGTTCCGACAGAAGAATCCAGACAGCCTGGCGGGAGGTGGTGTTCATTGTGATATGGGCGTGTCCGCCTGGACTGCCGGGACAGGGTCATGACGTCCCGGTGTTCCGCGCTTGTCTCGGCACTCATGGTTGCGGCCTGTGGCTGTCATTCTGCTCGCCAGGCCCGGATGCTCCCGCACCAGGACCCGCGCTAAGCTCCCGCCATGACCCCCGAACTCCTTTTGCAACACCACGACGAGGCGAGCCTCTGGCCGGCCGGATGCGGGCTGTCGGTCGCCCAGGCCTATGAGCGGGCGTTGAGCGTTCGCCAGCTGCGCATGCGGCGCGGCGAACAACCGCGCGGCTACAAGATCGGCTTCACCAACCGCACCATCTGGCAGCGCTACGGTGTGTTCGGACCGATCTGGGGCACGGTCTGGAACACCACCCTGTCGTTCTGCGAGGGGGAGGGCGAGCTCGCGCTGGCCGGCACCTGCCAGCCACGCATCGAACCCGAGTGCGTGATCGGGCTGCGTGCGACCCCACCGGCGCGGGCGAACCTCGACGAGCTGCTGGCCTGCGTCGAATGGATCGCGCCGGGCTTCGAGATCGTGCAGTCCCACCTGCCGCACTGGAAGTTCGACGCCGCCGACACGGTGGCGGACAGCGGCCTGCACGCGAGGCTGCTCGTGGGCCCCAGGATCGACGCCAGGACGCTGGCCACGCAAGCGCAAGCGTTCGACGCCCGGCTCGCCGCCGCCCGCGTCACCCTCTACCAAGGCGACCAGCGGATGGATGAAGGCACCGGTGCCAACGTGCTCGATGGCCCGCTGCACGCACTGGCGCACTTCCTGCAGGTCCTGCGCGATTGCCCCGGCGCCACCGACGTGCAGCCGGGTGACGTGGTGACCACCGGCACGTGGACCGATGCCTTTCCCGTGCAGCGGGGCGAAACCTGGCGCGCCGAATTCTCCGGTGCCTTGTCGCCTCTGCAGGTGCGTTTCGTGTGAGGATGGGCGCATGACGACTTCCGATCCCGACCAGTTCCTGGCAGCCACCCCGCTCGTGGACAGCGACCATCCGGCCGTCCGCGATTTCGCCGCCCGCCATTCCAAGGGCGTGGGCGAGCGCAACCGCGTCGTGGCCCTCTACTACGCGGTGCGGGACGGATTCCGCTACGACCCCTACCGCCTCGACCTGAGCCCCGAGGGCATGCGCGCCAGCGCAGTGCTGTCGCTGGGCTACGGCTGGTGCGTGACCAAGGCCACCTTGCTGGCTGCTGCCGCGCGCTCGATCGGTGTGCCCGCCCGCGTCGGCTTCGCCGACGTCCGCAACCACCTCTCGACGCAGCGCATGAGGGACACGATGGCGACCGACGTCTTTATCTGGCACGGCTACACCGAGCTCTGGCTGGATGGCGCCTGGCGCAAGGCGACGCCGGCCTTCAACGTGGAGCTGTGCGACCGCTTCGGGCTGCATCCGCTGGACTTCGACGGGCGCAAGGACTCGATCTACCACGCGTTCGACAAGTCCGGGCAGCGGCACATGGAGTACCTGCGCGATCGCGGCAGCTTCCAGGATGTCCCGCTGGAGCAGCTGGTCGCCGACTTCCGCGAGACCTATCCGGGCTGGCTGAAGGCCGCCGGCATCCGCAGCGACCTGCACGATGGCGACTTCCTCGCGGACGTCGCGCGCGAACCGCGGTCGCCGCCGGCAAGCTGAGGGCCATGCCCGGGCCAGCCATGGCCGACCAGGCGCAGCGCCGCGCGACTACACGCCGGCCTGCGCCGGAACGGTAGGGTCAGGCATCGACAAGAAAGCCAACCGATGCCAACCAACCCTCTCTTGCGCGCCCTCGCGCTGGTCCTGCCTCTGAGCCTCGTGGCCGCACCACCCGCGGTGTTCGCGAAGGAAAAGAGCGCCAGGACCCACCCGTCTTCCCACAAGAAGTCTTCGAAGAAGTCGGCAGCCGCCGCGGCCGCCGCCGCCGCAGCTGCCGCTCCGGTGATCGCCACGCCGTTTCCGCTCGATCCCGACCAGCACATGAGCCAGCTCAATGCGGACGCTGGCACGCCGGTTCTCGCTGAAGGCGCCAAGGGCCCGGCGGTGATCCGGGCCCAGACCATGCTGGATCGCAGCTGGTTCTCGCCAGGCGAGATCGACGGCCACTTCAGCGCCAACATGAAGCGCGCGGTGTCGGCCTTCCAGTTGTCGCGCGGCCTGCCGGTCACGGGGCAGATCGACGCCGGCACCTGGGCCGCCCTGGCGCCGCAGCAGGCGCCGGTGTTCGCCACCTACGTGCTGACGCCGGAAGACGTCAACGGCCCCTACGTCACGACCCCCAAGGACCCGGTGGAGCAGTCGAAGCTGCCGTCGCTGGCGTACCAGAACGCCGCCGAGGCGCTGGGCGAGCGCTTCCACATGAGCCCCAAGCTGATCGAGGCACTGAACCAGGGCCGGCCGTTCCAGGTCGGTCAGGCGATCCTCGTCGCCGACGTTGCCCGCGCGATGAACCTCCCCGCGCCGGCAACGTCGCTGCGCATCGACAAGTCGGACAGCCTGCTGTACGTGATGGGTGAGGGCAACAAGGTGCTGGGCGCGTTCCCGATCAGCATCGGCAGCTCGAAGGACCCGCTGCCCGAAGGGCAGCTGAAGATCACCAGCAAGATCAAGAACCCCGACTACAGCTACAACCCGAGCTTGCTGCGCAACCCCAAGGCGGACAAGAAGGTCAAGCTGCCGCCGGGGCCGAACAGCCCGGTGGGCCTGGTGTGGATGGGCCTGACCAAGGAGCACTGGGGCATCCACGGCACCGCCGAACCGTCGCAGATGGCGCGGGTGGAAACCAACGGCTGCGTGCGCCTGACCAACTGGGACGTGCAGCGCCTGTTCGGCATCGTCGGCACCGGCATGCTGGTGGAGGTGCAGTCCTGATGTCCTGGCGGGCGCCCTTGCTGGTGGCGATCGCCGGCCTGGGTTTGCAGGGCTGCGAGCGGGAGCCACCGCGGACCACGGTGGTGCCACCGCATGCATCGCTGCCCGATTCGGCGGTGTTGAAGCCGGGCGTTGCCGCCGCACCACCGCCGGCCGCTTCGGCGCAAGCGCAGGCCGCACCCGAAGCTGCGCCGCCGCAGCCGGCGCCGGAAGCCGACACGGCGAAGCCCGGAGACCCGGAAGGCGCGCAACTGCTCGCGCGGCACTCCCTGCGCATGCCGGTCGTGGGCGTGGCGCCGACCCGCCTGGCGGACAACTACGAACAGGGCCGCGCCGGCCACATGCACGAGGCGATCGACATCCCGGCGCCCACGGGCACTGCGGTGGTTGCCGTGGACGAGGGGCCCGTCGCCAAGCTGTTCACCAGCCGCGAAGGCGGACTCACCGTCTACCAGTTCGACCGCGAGGGCAAGCTGGCCTTCTACTACGCCCACCTGCAGGCCTATGCGCCCGGGCTGCGCGAAGGCATGCAGTTGAAGCCAGGCGACGCGATCGGCACCGTCGGCAGCACGGGGAACGCCAACCCGCAAGCGCCGCACCTGCACTTCGCGGTCTTCCGCCTCGGCACGCCCGCCAGGTGGTGGGAGGGCGCCGCGGTGAATCCGTATCCGGCCCTGCGCCGCGCCGATCCGCCGGCCGTGGTGACGGCTACGCGCTAAGAGCCTCGGCGGGGTAGCGGCGGGCCAGCACCAGGTAGAGCGCCGCACCCAGCACCAGCGATGCGGTAGCGATCCAGAGCGAGGCGCTGAAGCCGGCCGAGGTGCTCGCGCTGCGTGCCACCAGCCAGGCCGCCAGCGGCGGTCCGGCGATCTGCCCGAGCCCGTAAGTCGCGGTCAGCAGGCCGACGAAGCTGGTGACCTGCAAGGGCCGCACGCGCCGGGTCTCCTGCATCGCGAAGAAGGTGATCGCCGTGAACGGCAGCCCGAGCAGGAAGCTGCCGATCGCGAAGCCGGCCAGCGTCGGACTCACCAGGCTGGCGGCGACACCCACTGCCTGGATCGCGTAGCAGCCGGCCAGCCGCAGGCGCAGGTCGGCGCCGAGGCGCAGGCGCGAAGCGACCACGGCGCCTGTCATCACGCCCGCTCCGAACAGCGGCCAGAACAGGTCCAGCCAGTGCGACCCCGGCAGCGCCTGCCGCGCGATCACCGGCAGGAAGGTGGCCGTGATGATGTAGCCGATGCCGGCCATGCCGTAGGCCACGGTCAGGAGCGCCATCTGCAGCGCGCCGGCCTGCCGCGGGCCAGCCGCGGTGGGGGCGCCGGCTGGGGCGGCCGCCGCGGCGGGCAACGCGTGGGCCGGGTCGAAGACGCGCCACACCAGCGCGGTGAGCAGCGCGGCCAGCAGCCCGAAAGTGAACCAGCCGACCGCGGCCTTGGCCTGCCACAGCACCAGCCCTGTCGCCGCCAGCCCGCTGGCGACGATGCCGGCGCCGGGGCCCACGTAGATCAGCGCGGACATCTGGGTGAGCCCGCGCCGGGCGAGGTGCTCCAGGCACCAGCTGGAGGTGAAGACGAACACCACGGCGCTCGCCACGCCGGCGACGAAGCGCAGGGCCGTCCACGCCCCGGGGATGTGCAGGGCCATGGCGAGCGTCAGCAGGCTGGTCGCGGCGAGGCCGGCACGCACCATCGCCGGGCCGTTGACGGCGGTCGACAGCCCGAGCCGGCTCGCGATCCATGGCTGGAAGGTGCAGGCCAGGGCGCCCAGCAGGTAGCCCAGGTAGTTGGCGCTGGCCAGCAGGCTGGCGGCGGACAGCGACAGGCTGCGCTCCGCCAGCATCAGCGGCAGCAGCGGCGTGAACGCGAAACGGCCTATGCCCATCGCCACTGCCAGCGCCACCATGCCGGCCAATGCGATCGAGCGAGCCTGCAGGGAAGGGGATGCGTCCGTCATTGCGGCGCGCAGTGTCGCACGGGCGGCGCGGCCGCCGCGGCCCGGGGCTGACGCTGCGGCTACCATCGCGCCATGAAGATCCTGCTTGCGCTGCGACCATGCAGCATCGGCCTGGCACAGCGCGTCGCCGGCGACGAGGTGCTGGCCAAGGCACTGGGCGCCAAGCCCAACCCCGCCGTCGGTTTCGTTTTTCCCCGCTTCTTCGACGCCACCACCCGGGTGCTGCCGCGCCTGCTGGCGCTGGTGCAGGGTGAGCCGGTCAGCTTCCTGCGCGACCTGCAGTGCAGTCCGGCGGAACTGGAGTCCGCTTCCCATGCGGAGGCCGTGGCCCGGTCGTCCATCGGCCAGAGCCGCGCCGACTCGAAGGCGACGATGGCGGCCTACCACGTGGAAAACCTGCATCCCACCGCGAGCCGCTGGCCGGTGCGGCTGCCGCAGCGCATCTACCTGAGCAAGCCGGTGGCCGACACCGCCATCAGCCACGTGGACGAATGGACCGGCGAATACGTGCTGGGCGCCCAGGCGGCGCAGGCGCTGCGCACCAGCGGGCTCACCGGCTTCGAACTGCGTCCGGTGCTGGACCACAAGACCGGCACGCCGCACGAGGCCGGCCATCACCTGGTGGCGCAGAAGCTGTTGCCGGCCGCACTGGAAGACCGCACCACCTTCGAGACCTTCGACGACGGCCCGCGCCAGCCCTCGACGCCGCGGCGCTACGGGCTCTTGAGCTACGCCGCCGGCGCGCTGCAGGAAAGCCCCGACCTGGCCCGCACGGCGGAACCCTGGGGGGCCTGGCGCACCCCGGTCTGGATCGTTCGCCAGCGCGCCCGCGCCTGGTTCGACGCCGCGCAGGTCCGCGGCTGGAAGTTCCAGCCGGTGCTGGACGCCGGCAGCAAGCTGCACGCCGATCACACCAACAAGTGGGAGCAGGTGCTGGGCACGCTGCAGCGGGCCGGCGCCAGCGTGGTGGCCTGAGCATGGCCTTTCCCCTGGACAGCAGTTCGATCACGCACGGCATCCAATTGGCGGTGGCGCCGGTGTTCCTGCTGACTGCGGTGTCCGGGATGATCGGCGCCGTGGCCGGCCGGCTGGCCCGCATCATCGACCGCGCCCGGCTGGTCGAAGACCGCGCCCGCGACTCGCTGGACGCCGAATTCCTGCACCGTGCCGGGCTGGAGCTGCTGGAGCTGCGCCGGCGCGGCCAGCTGGCCAATGGCTGCCTGGCGCTGCTCACCACCTGCGCCTTCCTGATCGGGCTGACCATCATCGTGCTGTTCCTCGGCGAGACCGGCCTGCAGATCAGCCGCTGGGCGGTCTTCAGTTTCCTGCTCGGGGTGGCCTGCTTCCTGGCGGCGCTGCTTTGCTTCCTGGCCGAGACCTTCCTGGCCACCCGGCTGCTCGATTTCAAGGTGCGGCAGCGGCCGCAGGGCCCGCCCGCTTGAAGCAAAGCAGCTGGACAGATAGCATCGACCAGCCGGAACGTCACCAAGGGAGCACGGAATGCCGCAGCTGATCGCCAGCATCCAGGGGATCGAAGTCAAGCACGTGTTCCTGCACAAGGACCGCACGATTCTCGGGCGCAAGCCCGGCAACGACATCGTCCTCGACACCCTCGTGGTCAGCGGGCAGCACTGCGCCTTCGACCTTTCGGGGGTGGCCGACGTGTACCTGACCGACCTCGGGAGCACCAACGGCACCTACGTCAACGACCGCATGGTCAAGCAGCGCACCCAGCTGAAGGACGGCGACGTGATCGCCATCGGCCCCTACCGCATCAAGTACCTGCGGGCCAGCGAGGAGCCCAGCTCCTTCGGCAGCACGCAGATGATGCAGGTCGAGGCGCCGCAGCTGCAGGCCAGCTTCGCCGTGATCTCGGGGTCGTCGGCGGGGCTGGAGGTGCCGGTGGTGAAGGCGGTCACCACCTTCGGCAAACCCGGCGTGTCGGTGGTGTCGGTGGCGCATCGCCGCGGCGGCTACTTCGTCACGCACCTGGGGGGTGAGACCGCACCCGTGCTCAATGGCCGCGCGCTCGGCGCCGAGCCCGTGATGTTGACGCACGAAGACACCCTGGACCTCGCCGGCACGCGCATGCGCTTCCAGCTCAGGGAATGAAGCACAATGGCCGCATGAGCTTGATCGGTCGGATCTTCGGTGGCAAGGACAAGGACGGCGAGGCGGTCGCCGGCGGCGGCTCCTCCATGCAGTTCCACGAATCCGAGCCCGGCGACGACGACTCGCAGCCTTCGCGCAACGCGCCGCGACGCGAACTGGTGCAGGTGGTGTTGCGCGACACCATGCGCAAGCACGGCATCCCGTCGGACTGGATCGAATGCCGCATCCTGTCCACCGTCAGCCGCACTGGCCGCCAGGGACTGCACGTGAATTTCGTGGTGCGGCAGGCGCACGAGCAGTTGCTGGCGTACGTATTCGCCTTCCAGGACAGCTTCGAACGCGAGATCTCCCGCTACGACGCGCGTTGCCGCGACTGGCTGGTGAGCCTCGGCTGGGAGTTCCAGGGCGTCAAGATGGATGCCGTGTCCGATCCCAAGGGATGGGTCGCCAGTGCCCCGGCGCCCTTGACCGCCGACCTGCCCAGCCCGGACCTGCCCGCCTTCGATGTCACCGAAGATCCTGCCGGCGAGGAACCGCCCAAGACCGACGAAGACATCCAGCGGGACCTGCAGGCGCTGTTCGCCATCCGCGATGCGGCCATGGCCGATACGGCGAGACCCGCGCGTCCGCCGCAGCCCGATTTCCAGCCGACGCAGCCCAACACGGGGTCCGGCGAGAGGTCCTGAAGGACTGGTGCCGGTGTGGTGCCGGCGCGCCACCCGGCTGTTGCGGCTGGCAACAGCAGCGCTGCAAACGCAACCAACGGACCCGTTTTCCGCGTTCGGCGCTACTTGTTCACGTTATCGGCTCTCCTCGTGGCCCAGCATGGCAACGTGTACAACCACAAGGAACGAGACATGGAGAAGAGAAGTACTGCGGCTGCGGCAATGGCGCGTGTCGCCGCAATCACCACGACGCTGCTGCTGGCTGCATGCGGGGGCGGAGGTGACGGGGGTGGCAACGGCGACGGCACCTTGCGGGTGGCGCTCACCGACGCACCCTCGTGCTACGAGCATGTCTATGTCACGGTGGAAAAGGTGCGGGTCCACACCAGCGGCAGTGCCGCCGATGCAGACGCTGGCTGGCGCGACCTGACGCTTGCGGCGCCCCGGCGCATCGACTTGTTGAACCTGACCAACGGACTGCTGGAGGAACTGGGCAGCACGCAGCTGCCCGCCGGCGACTATTCGCAGCTTCGGCTGGTGCTGGCGGAGAACGGCAACAGCGCGCCCGAGGCGAACGCCGTGCAGCCCAGGGCTGGCACCCTGGTGGCACTGAAGACGCCCAGCGCACAGCAAAGCGGCCTCAAGCTGCAGGCGCACTTCACCGTCGAAGCGGGCAAGACCGCCGACCTGGTCCTGGACTTCGATGCGTGCCGTTCGGTCGTCGCCGCCGGCAAGTCGGGACAGTACGTGCTCAAGCCGGTGGTCGCCGTCACGCCCCGGTACAACACCTCGATCCAGGGCTACGTGACCACCACGATGAGCGTCACCGCCACCTCGGTGTCCGCGCAGAAGGACGGTGCCACGGTGCGGTCCACCACACCCGACGCCAGCGGCAAGTTCGTCCTCTCCTACCTGCCTGACGGCACTTACACCGTGGTGATCACCTCGGACGGGCGTGCCACGGGCGTGGTCACGGGTGTGCCGGTCAGCACGACGGCTTCGGTGACTTCACTCAACGGGACGGCGACGGCCATCGTGCTTCCCACTTCCGTGATGAACACTGTGACGGGGACCGTGACCGCGTCCACCGCGAGCGGCACCACGACCACGGCCGCTCCCGTGACCGACGCCGCCATTGCCGCGACCCAGGCCATCGGCGGCAGCAGCGTGGCCGTCGCCACGACGCCGGTGGACATCGAACTTGCCACATACACGTTCCGCCTGCCCGCCGCGGCGCCGCTTCGGGCTGCGTACGCAGCGACCGGCCTGGCGTTCACTGCCGACAGCACGGCCGCCGGGAAGTACACGCTGCAGGCGACGGCGCCGGGTCGGCCGGCGATGACGAAGCCGGTCGACGTGAGCGGCGGCGGCACCACCGCCAATTTCGCCTACTGACGGGGGCGGCTTGCCGCCATCCAGCAGGGCCTGCCACGCGGCAGGCCCTTTTTCATGCCCTCGCGGCCTCTTGCAATCGGTCCACTGCGGCCCCAGTTCTGCAGCATGTACACCACCGTCACCAAGAACCTCGTCACGCTCGCGCGCATGCTCGAGCGCCTGGACCGCAGCGCCGTCGCGGTCGACCCGCAGCAGTACCGCGGCGTGGTGGAGCACCTGTCCGAAGTGCTGCGCGCCATGCCTGACGACGCCCACTTGCACGCCGTCCTGGATGCTTCGCCGTCCACCGCGGAGCTCTATGAAAACCTCCAGTACCAGCACGCGGGGCTGTGCCGCTCGCCCCTGGAGCCCGGGCTGAACGCGGAACTGGCGGCGCGCGCCGCCATCGAAGCGGCCCGCCACAGCGCCTCTCAGCCGAAGCACTGAAGCGGCACGTAGCCGCGGCCGCCCGGTAGCGACTCCACCAGCGTGTAGCCGCTGGAAGTCCAGCGCAGCGGCTCCCACGCCGGCGGCGGCTTCGCGCCAAAGGCCTTGCGCGCCAAGGTCACGTGCGGCCGGTAGCGTCGCGTCTCCACCGGCAGGCCCAGGGCCAGCAAGCGCGCCTGCAGGCCTTCATGCAGGTGCTGCAAGGCGGGCGGGACCTGCGAAGCCTCCAGCACCGCGATGCCACCCGGCCACACCTGCGCCTCATCCAGCAGCAGTTCGCAGCCTGGCCAGGGCACCTCCAGTTGCGTCTTCAGCGCGCCCACCACGTCGTCGTGCACGCTGCCGATGAAGTGCAGCGTCAGGTGCAGGCGTTCGATCCGCGTACGGCGTGCAGCGTCAGGCCACTGCCAGGCATCGGCATGCGCCTGCACGGCGTCGCGTTGCTCGGGGGTGGGCCACAAGCCCAGGAAGAGGCGCCGGGTCGGCATGCGGCAATTCTGGGCGCGAAGTCTGCAGCCCGGTGGACAGGACGCGCTACAGTTCGTCCGCAGTTCCCCACCACCATGTCGCAGCAAGAGCTGGCTGACGATCTTCGTCGCTTCATCCTTTCCAGTATCCCGTCCGTCCCCTACCTGGAGGCGGTGCTGCTGCTGCGCTCGCAGCCGGCCGACAGCTGGGATGCCGCCACCCTGGCGCGGCGCCTGTACGTTCCCGAGCGGACCGGCAGGGAGCTGGTGGCGCAGTTGGAGAAGTCCGGCATCGCGGCGGCTGCCCCGGCTGGCGTGCGCTACGCGCCGGCCACGGAAACGGCCGCGATCATCGACCGGATGGCGGCCGCTTACGCCGCCAACCTGGTCACCGTGACCGGCCTGATCCATTCCCGTATCGACCGGCGCGCGCATCAGTTCGCCGATGCCTTCCGCTTCCGCAAGGAATGAAACCATGGCCGCCCTGATCTATGCGCTTTGCGCGCTGACGTCCATCACCTGCTGCGTGCTGCTGTGGCGCAGCTGGCGGGCCAGCCGGGCGCGCCTGCTGTTCTGGAGCGCCTTGTGCTTCGGGGCATTGAGCGTGAACAACCTGCTGCTGGTGCTGGACCGGGTGGTGCTGCCCAGGGAAGTCGACCTGTCGACGCACCGGCTGCTCGCCGCACTTGCTGCGGTGCTGCTGTTGCTGTTCGGGCTGGTGTGGGAGGAGGAGGAGTGATGACCGAGTTGCTGAGCGGCGCGATCGCGATGGGCTGGCTGGTCGCCGGCCTGTACTTCTTTCGCTTCTGGCGGCACACGCGCGACCGGTTCTTCCTCTACTTCGCCCTGTCGTTCTGGCTGGAGTGCGCGGGCCGCATCGCCCTCGGCCTGGAAGGCGGCACCAAGGAGGACCGACCGGTCTTGTATGCGTTCCGCGTGCTCGCCTACGGCCTGATCCTGCTCGCCATCTGGCAGAAGAACCGGCCGAACCGCTAGCCGCTTCTGCTGCCGCCCAGGCTACAGCTTGGGGATGTGCAGCGTCTTGCTGATCATCAGGCTGCCTGACAGCACGAACAGCAGCGACAGCCAGTGGAAGTCCCAGGGGCCGAGTTGCGCCACGCCGCCCCAGATCCGTTCGCCGAGCTCGCCTTGCCACGCCGCTGCGGCGAGTACGGCCGTCAGGACGACGCTGGTGGGGATGGGTGTTCCTTCGAAGTACTTCACCTTGCCGGACTCGTCGCCCGCGAGCTGCTCCGCCGTCACGTTGAAGCGGGCCAGCCGGCTCACGCCGCAGCAGACGAAATAGATCAGGGCGGCGGCGTCCCAACCGCCTTGCAGGCCGGCGGCGAAGGCGAGGGCGGCCGGCGCCATGCCGAAGGAGATCACGTCGGACAGCGAGTCGAGCTCGCGCCCCAGCGCCGAGTGCTGGTGGCGGGCGCGCGCGATGCGGCCGTCGAGCACGTCGAAGATGAAGGCTGCGGGCGCCAGCGCCGCGGCCCAGAGGAAGTGCGCGCGGTCGCCGGTGGCCATGTACAGCATGGCCAGCATGACGGCACCCACCCCGCAGGCGGCGTTGCCGAGGGTGAAGAAATCGGCGAGGTGGAATTCCCTGACCATCGAAAAGTGGCGGGGCGGGGCGCGTTCCATCGGTGCTCCAGAAGTCGGCAGAGCTTAAGGCAATGGATGGGCCGCGCGTCGTCGGCGTGCGGCATGGCTGCGTGTAGTCGGCCGACTACGGCAGCCGGGCCGCGCCGGGACTCACTGGCGGATGCGCCCGTTGCCGCTGATGATCGACAGTTCGACGAAACGCGAGCCGTGCCGCTGGTTGGGCCGGAAGCTGATCAGGTAGCCGCCGAGGTCGTAATCCATGGCGTCCAGTGTCGGCGCGAAGGCTTCGCGCGCCGGCCGGCCGCCCTGGCGCCGCACCGCCTCGACGATCACCTTGGCGGCGATGTAGCCCTCCATCATGGCGTAGCTCACCGGCGTGTCGGGCGGCGTCCTGGCCACCAGGTCGGCGAACTCCTTGGCCAGCTTGCTGGAGATCTTGTAGGGGCTGGGGGTGACCTGCGCGATGGCGACACCCTTCATCTGCTCGTCGGACAGGCGCTTGGACAACTGCTCGATGTCGGCGCCCGAATGGGCGAACAGCTGCGCCGCGCCACCGCCGGAGCGGTACTGCTCGATGAAGCCCGCCGCCGCGGCGCCGCTGCTGATGATCAGGATGGCCTGGGGCGGGTTCTTCAGGAACACGTCGACCGCCGGCGTGACCTTGGCCGTGCCGGCGGGATAGGAAGCCTTCTGCACGATCGTCGCGCGCGCCTTGGCGGCGGCCTCCTCGGCGGCGTCGAGCAAGGCCTGCGAAGCGGGGCCTTCTTCGTACAGCAGGCCCAGGCGCGTGATGCCGATGGTGGCCAGGTGCTGGGTCAGCTTGCTGACCTCGTCGCGGACCCCGGCGCGCACGCTGTACAGCATCGGCGTCTCGGGCCGGACTTCGGCAGTGCGGTAGCCGACCAGCGCGATGCGTTCCTTCTCCAGCACGCCGCTGGCGACCAGTTCCGCCACGTTCTTGGTGCCGAAGAAGCCGGCCAGCACCATCGGCTTGTCCTCGGCCAGCATGGCCCTGGTGTTGACGACCGTGTCCTCGGGCCGGCCGCTGTCGTCGCGCTTGACGAGCGTGAAGGTATGGCCGTTGACGCCACCGGCCTTGTTGACGGCGTTGAAATACAGCTGCATGCCGGCGCCGTAACCGCGGCCCTGGCTGGCTTCCAGCCCCGACTGCGGGGCCACCTGCCCGACGACGATCTGCATCGCCCCGGCCGGCGTGGCCGCGAGGGCCCCCATTGCGAATGCGGCGCTCACCGCCAACGACTTGAATTCCATCTTGTTCTCTCCTCTGCGTTCCCGACGATCGTACGGTCCCTAAGAGCAGCGCAGCGGAATGTCACTTCTGACAAGTCCCGAGCGTCGCCGGGGCGCCACGGTTTCCAATGGCCGCATGTCCACCGCTACCCGTGCCGCGATTGAATCTCCCTACGCCTGGGCCCGCTTAGGCATTTCGCTGATGCTGATGACCATTGGCGGGTCCGGCATGTATTCGATCACGGTCGTGTTGCCGCGGATGCAGCAGGACTTCGGCATCGCGCGGGGCGATGCCTCGCTGGCCTACACGGTCACGATGATCGGCTTCGGCATCGGCGGCATCGCCATGGGGCGCGTGGCCGATCGCTTCGGCGTGATGGTGGCGGTGATGCTGGGGGCGCTGGGGCTGGGCGCCGGCTACATAGGGGCTGGCCTGGCGCCCGGCTTCGCCAGTTTCGCGCTGATGCAGGGGCTGTTCGTCGGCTTGCTGGGGACGTCGGCGACTTTCGCGCCCCTGGTGGCGGACACGTCGCGCTGGTTCGACCGCCGGCGCGGCATTGCGCTGGCGATCTGCATGAGCGGCAACTACACCGCGGGCGCCGTGTGGCCGCCGGTGATGCAGTACTTCATCGACAGCGTGGGCTGGCGCCAGACCTATGTCGGCATGGGGGTGTTCTGCATGGCGACCATCCTGCCGCTGGCGCTGTTCCTGCGGCGCGCCCCACCGCCGCAGAATGTCCTGCCGCCCGCTGGCGCAGCAGCGTCGCCTGCCGGCTCGGACCGGCCGCTGGGGCTGCCGTCCAACCTGCTGCTCGGGCTCCTGTGCCTGGCCGGCGTGTCGTGCTGCGTCGCCATGTCGATGCCGCAGGTGCACATCGTGGCCTACTGCGGCGACCTCGGCTTCGGCGCGGCACGCGGCGCCGAGATGCTGTCGCTGATGCTCGGCATGGGGGTGGTGAGCCGGCTGGTGTCCGGCTGGATCTCGGACCGGATCGGCGGGCTGCGCACGCTGCTGGTGGGGTCGCTGCTGCAAGGGGTCGCACTGCTGCTGTTCCTGCCGTCCGACGGCCTGGTGTCGCTGTACCTGGTGTCGGGCTTGTTCGGGCTGTTCCAGGGCGGCATCGTGCCCGCGTACGCGCTGATCGTGCGCGAATACTTCCCGCCGCAGCAGGCCGGCGCGCGCGTCGGCACGGTGCTGATGGCGACGCTGCTCGGAATGGCCCTCGGCGGCTGGATGTCGGGCGCGGTGTTCGATCTCACCGGCTCGTATCGCGCCGCTTTCCTCAATGGCATCGCCTGGAATTTCCTGAACCTGAGCATCGTCGGCTTCCTGCTCTGGCGCGCCAGCTCCATGGGATTGATCACCGGCTGGCCGCGGCGCCGGCTCGCGGCCTGATTCGTAGGGTGTGCGGCTTGGCCGCGCACCATCGGGCCGGGGCGGTCGGTGCGCGGCGAAGCCGCACACCCTACAACGACCTATGGTTGCCAGCCATGGGGACGACTTTCACGTGCGCATCCCTGATGCGGTCAGCGCAGCACTTCCAGCAGCCTGTCGAGTCCACCGGTATTGATCGCCACCATCGCCTGCTCGCGCACCTTCGGCTTGGCGTGGTAGGCCACCGACAGGCCGGCTTCGCCCATCATCGGCAGGTCGTTGGCGCCGTCGCCCATGGCGATCGCCTGCCTGGGCGAGATGCCCAGCTGCGCGCAGGTCTCCAGCAGCATCTTGCGTTTCTCGGCGCCGTCGCAGATGTCGCCCCAGGGCTGGTCGACCAGGCGCCCGGTGAGCTCGCCGCAGTTGGGGCCGGAGCGGACCTCCAGCACGTTGGAGCGGGTGTAGTCGACGCCCAGCTTGTCGCGGATGCGATCGGTGAAGAAGGTGAAGCCGCCCGAGACCAGCAGCACCTTGAGGCCGGCGGCCTTGCAGGTCTGCACCAGCTTTTCGGCGCCGGGGTTCAGTTGCAGCCGCTGCACGTACACCGACTCCATGTCGGCGATCGTCACGCCCTCCAGCAGCGCGACGCGCCGGCGCAGGCTTTCCTTGTAGTCGGCGATCTCGCCGCGCATGGCCGCCTCCGTGATGGCAGCGACCTCTTCCTTGCGGCCGACCGCGTCGGCGATCTCGTCCACGCACTCGATGTTGATCAGGGTCGAGTCCATGTCGAAGGCGATCAGCTTGAAGTCCTTCAGCGTGAGCGGCGGCGTGAAGCCCTGGATCTCCAGGCCGGGGGCGAATTCTTTGGCGGGCATGGGAGGATTTTCCATCAAGCGGTCTCGGCCACCTTCGGCTGCCCCAGCGCCTTGAGCACATCGCGCACCATCTGCGCCCGGTCCTTCACCTCGACCAGCGACTTCTCGATGCGCAGCTTGTCGTTGCCGGCCAGCTTGATGTGCTTGTTCTTCTGCACCAGGTGGATGATCGCCATCGGGTCGATCGGCGGGTTCGCCTTGAAGGTGACGTGGATCACCGTCGGCGCCGCATCGACCTTCACCACGCCGTAGGGCCGCGCCAGCACGCGCAGGCGGTGCACGTCGATGAGCGTCTGGCCTTGCGGCGGCAGCTTGCCGAAACGATCGACGATTTCTTCCAGCAGGCGGTCGATCTGGTCGACCGTCCTGGCGGTGGCCAGCTTCTTGTAGAAGGAAAGCCGCAGGTGCACGTCGCCGCAATAGTCGTCGGGCAGCAAGGCCGGCGCATGCAGGTTGATCTCGGTGGTGACCTGCAGCGGCGCCAGCAGGTCCGGCTCTTCGCCGGCCTTGAGCGAACGCACCGCCTCCGACAGCATCTCGTTGTACAGCTGGAAGCCGACCTCCAGCATGTTGCCGCTCTGGTTCTCGCCGAGCACCTCGCCGGCGCCGCGGATCTCCAGGTCGTGCATCGCCAGGTAGAAGCCCGAGCCGAGCTCCTCCATCTGCTGGATCGCCTCCAGCCGCTGCGCCGCCTGCTTGGTCAGGCTTTCGACGTCCGGCACCATCAGGTAGGCATAGGCCTGGTGATGGCTGCGGCCCACGCGCCCGCGCAGCTGGTGCAGTTGTGCCAGCCCGAACTTGTCGGCGCGCGCCATCACGATGGTGTTGGCGGTGGGCACGTCGATGCCGGTCTCGATGATCGTGGAACACAGCAGCACGTTGTACCGCTGCTGGATGAACTCGCGCATGACGCGTTCCAGCTCGCGCTCCGGCATCTGGCCGTGGGCCACGGCGATGCGCGCCTCCGGCACCAGCCGCTCCAGCGCTTCGCGCCGGTTCTGGATCGTTTCCACCTCGTTGTGCAGGAAGTAGACCTGGCCGCCGCGCTTCAGTTCGCGCAACACCGCCTCGCGGATCACGCCATTGCTTTCGCTGCGCACGAAGGTCTTGATGGCCAGGCGGCGTTGCGGCGCCGTGGCGATCACCGACAGGTCGCGCAGGCCTTCGAGCGCCATGCCCAGGGTGCGCGGAATCGGGGTCGCGGTGAGCGTCAGCACGTCGACCTCGGCGCGCATCGCCTTCACCGCCTCCTTGTGGCGAACACCAAAGCGATGCTCCTCGTCGATGATCAGCAGGCCCAGGTTCTTGAACCTGGTCGATTGCGCGAGCAGCTTGTGCGTGCCCACCACGATGTCGATGCTGCCGTCTTCCAGGCCCTTGAGCGCGACGTTGATTTCCTTGGTGGAGCGAAAGCGGCTCATCTCCGCGATCTTCACCGGCCACTTGCTGAAGCGGTCGATCAGCGTCTGGTAGTGCTGTTCCGCCAGCAACGTGGTCGGGGCCAGGAAGGCGACCTGCGTGCCGCCGGTGACCGCGATGAAGGCGGCGCGCAGCGCCACTTCGGTCTTGCCGAAACCGACGTCGCCGCAGACCAGCCGGTCCATCGGGTGCGGCGAGACCATGTCCTGGATCACGGCGTGGATGGCCGCGTTCTGGTCCGGCGTCTCCTCGAAGCCGAAGTCGTTGGCGAAGGTCTCGTAGTCCTGGGCCGAGAAGCGGAAGGAATGGCCTTGCCGCGCCGCGCGGCGGGCATACAGGTTCAGCAGTTCGGCGGCGGTGTCGCGCACCTGTTCGGCCGCGCGCCGCTTGGCCTTTTCCCACTGGCCGGAGCCGAGCCGGTGCAGCGGCGCCTCGTCGGCGGCGACGCCGGTGTAGCGGCTGATCTGGTGCAGCTGGCTGACCGGGACGTACAGCGTCGCCTTGTCGGCGTATTCGAGGTGGAGGAATTCGGTGTTGCCCTGGCCCACATCCATGCTGATGAGGCCCCGGTAACGCCCAATGCCGTGCTGCGCGTGGACCACGGGGTCGCCGACGTTGAGCTCCGACAGGTCCTTGATCAGCGCTTCGACGTCGCTGACCTGTTCCTGCTTCTTGCGCCGGCGGGCCGTCGGCGTACTGGCGAAGAGCTCGGTCTCGGTGACGAGGTCGACCGCTTCCTCCACCCACGAGAAGCCACGCGCCACCGCCGCCGTGGCGATGCCCAGCTTCTCGTCGCTGGCCATGAACTCTTCGAGCGATTCGAAGGCGGGCAGCGTGAGGTGGCTGGCCCGCAGGAAGTCCAGCAGGCTTTCGCGGCGGCCGGCGCTTTCGGCCAGCACCAGCACCTGGTTGGCGGTGCGTTGCGTGTGCTCCTTGAAGCGCGCCAGCGGGTCTTCCGCCCCTCGCACCACGGACAGGTCCGGCAGTTTCTGGAACAGCGCGCTGTCTTCGACGTCCTGGGTGCCCGGGCGCAGCGCGAGTTGCGCATGCGCGTTGGCCCGTGTGTAGAACTGTTCCGAACTCAGGAACAGCGCGTCGGGCGGCAGCACCGGCCGCTCCGGGTCGCCCTGCACCAGCCGGTAGCGGTCCCGCGTGTCCTGCCAGAAACGTTGGAAGGCCGGTTCCAGGTCGCCATGCAGGACCACCGTCGACTGCGCGCCCAGGTAGTCGAAGACCGTGGCGGTTTCCTCGAAGAACAGCGGCAGGTAGTACTCGATGCCGGCGGTGGCCACGCCGTTGCCGATGTCCTTGTAGATGCGGCTGCGGGTCGGGTCGCCCTCCAGCAGCTCGCGCCAGCGGCTGCGAAAGCGCGCCCGGGCATCGTCGTCCATCGGGAATTCGCGGCCCGGGAGCAGGCGCACTTCGGGCACGGGATAGAGGCTGCGCTGCGTGTCCGGGTCGAAGGTGCGGATGGAGTCCACTTCGTTGTCGAACAGGTCGACCCGGTAGGGCACCGGCGAGCCCATGGGGAACAGGTCGATCAGGCCGCCGCGCACCGCGTATTCGCCGGGGCTGACGACCTGCGTGACGTGGTTGTAGCCGGCCAGGGTCAGCTGCGCCTTCAGCCGGGCTTCGTCCAGCTGTTGCTGCACGCGGAACTGGAAGGTGTAGCCGGCCAGGAAGCTGGGCGGCGCGACGCGGTACAGCGCGGTGCTCGCCGGCAGCAGGATCACGTCGGCCTCGCGCTGCAGGATGCGCCACAGCGTCGCCAGGCGTTCGCTGATCAGGTCCTGGTGCGGCGAGAACTGGTCGTAGGGCAGCGTCTCCCAGTCAGGAAAGAGGGCGCAGCGCAGGCCCGGTCCGAAGAACGCGATCTCGTCCAGCAGGCGCTGGGCGTCGTTGGCGTCGGCCGTGACGATCGCCGTCAGGCGGCCTTCCTTCAACTCGCGCTGGGCCAGCCGCGCCAGCAGGAGGGCGTCGGCGGAACCCACCGGCCGCGGCAGGGCCATGCGCCGGCCAGGAGAAAGCTTGGGTAGTTCCATGAACAATGGTGCGAACAGAAAATGCAAAACACCCCGCGCCGGGCAGCGAGGGGTGTGACAGGAACATTGTAGGGCGACGGAGGGAACGGAGGCTTAGAATGGTTTTGACGGAAATGAACACGAGCGCACCCCATCCGCGGTTTTTTGCACTCATCCCCTGCGCCGGCAACGGCAGCAGAGCCGGCACGACCGGGCCCAAGCAGTACGAAAGGGTGGCCGGCCAGCCGATGGTGTGGCACACGCTATCGGCCTTCGCCGGCGTCAGGCGCATCGCGCGCACCCTCGTGGTGGTGGCGCAGAGCGACGGCTTCTTCGAACGCAATCCCAGCACTTCGGCCCTGGTCGTCAACTGCGGCGGAACCACCCGCGCGGCCAGCGTGACCAACGGCCTGCGTGAACTCAGGCGCGTAGGCGCGGTGGACAGCGACTGGGTGCTGGTGCACGACGCCGCCCGCTGCCTGGTCACGCCGCAGCTCATCGACCGCCTGATCGACGCCTGCCTCGATGACGAGGTCGGCGGCCTGCTGGCCCATCCGCTGGCCGACACGCTGAAGATCGCGCACGACGGGCGCGTGGCCTCGACGCTGCCGCGCAACGACAAATGGCTGGCCCAGACGCCGCAGATGTTCCGCCTGGGCATGCTGCGACAAGCGCTCGAAGGCGCCGGAGAGGGCGTGACCGATGAATCCAGCGCGGTCGAATCCATGGGCTTGAAGCCGAAGCTGGTGGAAGCGGGCGCCTTGAACTTCAAGGTCACCTACCCGGAAGATTTCGCCATGGCCGAAGCCGTCCTCGGCGCGCGCCGCTAAGCGCCCATGCAGCTGCGCATCGGCGAAGGCTGGGACACGCACGCACTGGTCCCCGGCCGCCCGCTGGTGCTGGGCGGCGTCACGATCCCGCACGACCGCGGCCTGCTGGGCCACTCGGATGCCGACGCATTGCTGCACGCGATCACCGATGCCCTGATAGGCGCCGCGGGGCTGGGCGACATCGGCCGGCACTTTCCCGACACCGATGAACGCTTTCGCGGCGCCGACTCCATCGCGTTGCTGAAGGAAGCCGCGGCACGGGTGCGTGCGCAAGGGTGGCAAGTGGTCAACGTGGACAGCACGGTGATCGCGCAGGCGCCCAAGCTGGCGCCGCACATCGAAGGCATGCGGGCGCGGATCGCGCAAGCGCTGGGGATTGCGCCGGCGCAGGTGAACGTCAAGGCGAAGACGGCGGAGAAGCTCGGCCCCGTCGGGATGGGGCAGAGCATCGAAGCGCGGGCGGTGGTGCTGCTGACCCAATCCACGTCGTCCCCGGCTTGACCCGGGACCCATGCAGTCCGGGGAGAGGGACATGGATCCCGGGTCAAGCCCGGGATGACATGAGCTCGTCCCGGCATGACATGCCGGATCCCTAAGCCGCCGCTTCCTTGGCCGGATAGCCGCGGTCCCGGCGCTTGTCCGCGTCGGCGCTGCCGCCGCCCGGCACCGGCGGCATCTGGCGCGGGCGCTGCAGCTTGATGTGCGCGGCCAGGCCACCCGAGGTGGTGTTCGCCAGCGCGAAGATGCCGCCCATGCGCTGCACCGTCTTGTCGACGATCGCCAGGCCCAGCCCGGCGCCGGTCGCCGCGGTGCGGGCCGCATCGCCGCGGAAGAAGGGCTTCACCAGGTTCGGCAGGGCCTCGGACGACACGCCCATGCCGTGGTCCCGCACCTTGAGCAGCACCCATTCGTTGCGCGCCCGGGCGGCGATGTCGACCACCGCGATGCCCGTCTCCGGGGTCTTGCCGTAGCGGCGGGCGTTTTCCAGCAGGTTGGAGATCACCCGGGCCAGTTCGACCTCGTCCGCCAGCACCTGCACGTTCTTCGGCAGGTCCACGTTGACGCGGATGTCGCCGTGGTCCTCGATCGCGTACATGCAGGCTTCGATGACATCGTTCAACACCACCGGCTTGAGCTCGGCATGGTCGGGGCGGGCGTAATCCAGGAACTTGTCGATGATGGCGTCGAGCTGGTCGATGTCGGCCGCCATGTGGTTGCGTGCATCGGCGTCGACCACGCTCATCTCGGTTTCCAGCCGCAGCCGGGCCAGCGGCGTGCGCAGGTCGTGCGAGATGCCGGCCAGCATCACCGCGCGGTCCTGCTCGATCTTGGCGAGCTGCTGGGCCATGCGGTTGAAGCCGATGTTCACCTCGCGGATCTCGCTGGTCACCGCCTTCTCGTCGAGCCGGCTGGCGTCGAAGTCGCCGTCGCGCACGCGGCTGGCGGCAAATGAAAGCTGCTTCAAGGGCCGGTTGATCAGGCGGGCGATCACCGCCGCGCCCGCCAGCGAGAGCGCGGCCGCCGTGATCAGCCAGACCAGCCAGGTCTTGCCGCCCACCTGCGAGAAGCGGGTGCGGTCCAGCAGCATCCAGTAGTCGTCCCGGTCGATCTTGAAGCCTATCCACAGGCCTTCCTCGCCGTTGACGCTGCTGCCCATGATGGTGCCGCCGCCGAGGCGGCTGACCAGCTCGTCGACGATGCGCCGGTCCATGGCGCTGCCGGTGAGCTGGGCAAAGTGGTCCTTGGGCTCGCGCGGCAGGATCCGCACGCCTTCCTGGTCGGCCAGCGTCTTGATCAGCGAGACGCGGGCGATCGGGTCGGCATGCACCAGCGCGGCGCGGCTCAGGTTCACCAGCGACGCGATCTGCTGCGCCGTCTGCACGGCGCGCGGCTCGAACTCCAGCGCGCGGAAGGTCTGCAGCCACGCCACGATCGATCCGATCAGCAGCAGCGACAGCAGGAAGAAGGTGCGCCAGAACAGCGACAGGCCCAGGCGCGGCCGCATCTCCAGCGGAGCGGGCGCGGTTTCCAGCGGCGCTGGACTGGTGGCGGCGTCGAGATCGGTCATGTCGACCGGGAGCGCGAGGCAGCGAGACGCCGGCTGGGCCGGGCAGGGCGGAATGACTTGGTACTGCGGGTCATTCCGTCATTGAAGCGCAGCGAAGTCATTCTGTCACCCACTGCGGCGTTCGAAAGTGTCAGCCGGCGCCGTCCGGAACGAAGACGTAGCCCACGCCCCACACAGTCTGGATGTAGCGCGGCGACGCCGGGTCGGCTTCGATCAGCTTGCGCAGGCGCGAGACCTGCACGTCGAGGCTGCGGTCGAAGGGTTCGAACTCGCGGCCGCGCGCCAGCTGGGCCAGCTTCTCGCGCGAAAGCGGCTGGCGCGGGTGGCGCACCAGCGCCTTGAGCATGGCGAACTCGCCGGTGGTGAGGGGCAGTTCCTCGCCGTTCTTGCGCAGCGTGCGGGCGCCCAGGTCGAAGGCGAAGGGGCCGAAGGAGACGACCTCGTTGTCCGAGGACGGCGCACCGGGCGCTTCCAGCGCGGGCCGCCGGCGCAGCACCGCGTGCACGCGCGCCAGCAGCTCGCGCGGGTTGAACGGCTTGCCCAGGTAGTCGTCGGCGCCGACTTCCAGCCCGACGATCCGGTCCACGTCCTCACCCTTGGCGGTGAGCATGATGATGGGAGTGCGGTCGTTGGCCGCCCGTAAGCGGCGGCAGATCGACAGGCCATCTTCCCCGGGCATCATCAGGTCCAGCACGATCAGGTCGGCCGTCTCGCGCAGCATCAGGCGGTTCAGTGCCTTGCCATCTTCCGCCAGGATGACCTCGAAGCCCTCCTGAGTGAGATAGCGGCGCAGGAGATCGCGAATGCGGGCATCGTCGTCGACGACCAGGATCTTGTCGGTCCGTGCTGCTGCTTGGGTCATGGTTCTCCCGAATCCAATTTGTAACAGCGCTGATTCTGGGGGCCGATCCGGCGGGTTTTTCATAAAAACCCGATGCTTTTCACAGTGTTACAAATGTTGCCCCAGCCATGGGGTATTCACCTGCGCGCCGTCTTCTGAGGCGGCCGGACGCCCGTTATCAGCGCATGAAGCCGCTGTTCCTGTCTGTCTGGGCGCTCGCCGCCGGGTCTTCCTTTGCCGCCCCGCTGGCCGAGCCAGCCGATTTGCGCGTGCTGCTGCAACGGCAGGGGGCGGCGGCGCCGGTGCCGCCGCCGGTGCCCCGCCAGCTGACAGAAGCCCAGCGGGCCGAGCTGCGACGCCAGCTCCAGGCCTTTCGGCAGCCGTCGCAGCCGGCGCAGTCGGCGCAGCCGCGGCGCTGACGCCCCAGAATGGACGAGATGAAGAAAACAATGACGATCCCCGCGGCCCTGCTGCTCGCTCTCGCCGCCGCAGCGGCCCCGGCGCAGACAGTGCCCGCACCACAGAACGTGCTGCAGTTGCAAGCCACCGGCACGGTGGAGGTCCAGCAGGACCTGCTGATGCTGAACCTGAGCACCACCAAGGAGGGCGCCGACGCCGCGCTGGTGCAAAGCCAGCTCAAGGCTGCCGTCGACGCCGCCTTGGCGGAGGCGCGCAAGGGCGCGCAGCCCGGCCAGCTGGAGGTGCGGACTGGTAACTTCGCGCTCTATCCGCGCAACAACCGTGAAGGCCGGATCACCGGCTGGACCGGCTCGGCCGAGGTCGTGCTGGAGGGGCGCGACTTCGCGCGGATCACACAGACCGCCGGCCGGATCACCACCATGAACATGGGCGGCGTCAGCTTCGGCCTGAGCCGCGAGCAGCGCGCCCGCGTGGAGAGCGAGGCGCAGGCACTGGCCATCGACCGCTTCAAGTCGCGGGCGACCGAGCTGGCCAAGGGCTTCGGCTTCACCGGCTACACGCTGCGGGAGGTGGCGGTGAACGCCAACGATCCTGGCTTCATGCCCCGCCAGCGGATGGCCGCCATGGAAGCAAAGCTGGCCTCCGCCGACACGCAGGTGCCGGTGGAGCCCGGGAAGGCGGCCGTCGTCGTGACTGTCTCAGGTTCGGTGCAGCTGCGCTAACCAGCCGGCGCGGAACCGCAGGGCTAGCCCTCGTCCGACAGGGCCAGTGCCGGGTTGGCCCTAAGCTTGGCCGCCATGCCCGCCGTCATCTCCGACCCTGCCCAAGCCGCCGCCACCCGCGCGGGACCGGTCGAGCCGGAGCTGTTCATCGTCCTGAACATGGGCTCGGGGGCGGCCCGGAAGGACGAAGTGCGCCAGGCGATCGAAGGGGAACTGACGCAGGCCTCGCGGCGCTATCGCTTCGTGCCCATCGCGCCGGGCCAGATCGTGCAGGCCTGCCGCGAGGCGGCGCGGCTGGCCAGTGAGCATGGCGGCATCGTCGTCGCCGCCGGCGGCGACGGCACGCTCAACTGCGCGGCCCAGGCGGCGCTCGCGAACGACTGCCCGCTCGGCATCATTGCCCAAGGCACCTTCAACCTGTTTGCGCGCGAGCTGGGCTTGCCGCTGGAAGCGGCCGAAGCCACCCGCATGTTGCTGCGGGCGCGGCCGGAACCGGTGCAGGTGGGCTGGGTCAACCAGCGCACCTTCCTGGTCAATGCTTCCGTCGGCCTGTATCCGAAATTGCTGGCGGACCGCGAAGAGGTCAAGCACAGGTTCGGGCGGCGGCGCTGGATCGCCATGCTGGCCGCCTTGAAGACCATGGTGCAGTGGCACCGGCGACTGCTGCTGGACGTCGAGCTGGACGGCCAGCTCAAGCAGGTGCGCGCTGCCAGCATCTTCGTGGGCAACAACCGGCTGCAGCTGCGGCGGGTGGGCATCCCGGACGAGGTGGTGGAGCAGATCGGCGACGGCCGGCTGGCGGCGGTGGTGATGCACTCGGCCCGGCTGGGCGCCAAGCTGCGGGCGCTCTTCGACGCGCTGCTGGGCCGGCTGGGCAGCCAGGAGGCGGTCGACAGTTTCACCTTGCGCACGCTCACCGTCGGTGCTAGGCGCGGGCGCCGGATCACGGTGGCGACCGATGGCGAAGTGGTGCAGATGCAGCTGCCGGTGCGCTTCACCGTGGCGCCGCGGCCGCTGCTGGTCATGCTGCCGCCGCCCGGGGATCGGTTGCCGCCCAGATGAGCGTCCTGCTGCACCTTTCGGACACGCACTTCGGGACCGAGCAAGCAGCCGTGGTGGAGGCCGCGCGCAAGCTGGTGCGCGACGAGCAGCCACTGGTGGTGGTGCTGAGCGGCGACATCACGCAACGGGCGCGCAGCTCCCAGTTCGCGGCGGCGCGCGCGTTCTGCGATTCACTCGAGGTGCCGCACCTGCTGACGCTGCCCGGCAACCACGACATCCCCCTGTACAACCCGCTGGCCCGGGCGTTCTCGCCCTATGGCGCCTACTCCGAGGCCTTCGGCAAGGAGCTCGAGCCGGAACTGGACCTCCCCGACCTGCTGGTGATCGGTGTCAACACCACCCGGCCGGAACGCCACAAGGACGGCGTGGTCTCGCAGGCGCAGATCCAGCGGGTGGTGCGGCGGCTGAAGCAGGCCAGACCGGGCCAGTTGCGGGTGGTGGTCACCCACCAGCCGGCCTGCGTGATGCGGCCGGAGGACGAGAAGGACCGCCTGCACGGTGGCGAGGAGGCCGTGCAGGCCTGGGCCGTTGCCGGCGGCGATCTCGTGCTGGGCGGCCACATCCACCTGCCTTACGTGAGCGACCTGTGCGCGCGGGCCAACGGCACGCCACGGGCGATGTACTGCGTGCAGGCCGGCACCGCCTTCTCGCATCGCGTGCGGCACGGCACGCCCAACTCGTTGAACCTGATCCGCTGGGAGGCGCCCGCGGCCGGCGCCGAGCGCAGCTGCAAGGTGGAGCGCTGGGACTACGACCTGGTCGACGACCGGTTCGAGCTCACGCGCCCGTACGACCTCAAGCTGGGCGCGTAGCGATCGCAGCCGGCGTCGTCGCGGGCGCGATGATTTAGGATGGTGCGATTCCCCCTCCCGGTGTTCCTGCCTGCGGCGGCCCGCGCCTTCCATGACCGTCCCTACGCTGAACAACGTCACCTGCACGGACGCCTCCGGTACCCACCGGATGGCGTACTGGCTCTGGGGCGCCGCCGACGCGGCGCACCTGGTGGTGTGCGTGCACGGCCTGTCGCGACAGGGCCGCGACTTCGACGTGCTGGCGCGCAGCCTGGTGGAGCGCTCCCCGGTCCCCTTGCGCGTCGCCTGTCCGGATGTGGTCGGCCGCGGTCGCAGCGAGTGGCTGAAGGACCCCATGCTGTATGGCGTCCCCACCTATGCCGCCGACATGCTGCAGATGTTGCAGCAGCTGCACGGCGAGAGCCCCATCGCGACGCTGGACTGGGTCGGCACCAGCATGGGCGGGCTGATCGGCATGGCGATCGCCGGAACCCCGCAACTGCCGCTGCCGGCGCCGGTGCGCCGGCTGGTGTTGAACGACGTCGGGCCGGTGATCCAGTGGAGCGCCCTGCAGCGGATCGGCACCTACCTGGGCCAGACCGGCCGCTTCGAGTCCGTGCAGCAGGCGGCCCAGGCGATGTGGCAGATCTCGCAAGGCTTCGGTCCGCACACGCCCGAGCAGTGGCTGGCCCTGTCCCTGGCGATGGTGCGGCCGCTCGCCGGCGGCGGCTTCACCCTGCACTACGACCCCGCCATCGCCGTGCCGTTCCGGGCCCTGAGCGAGCCGCTTGCCATCGCCGGCCAGGCGCAGCTGTGGCAGCTCTATGACCGGATCCGGGCCGAAACCCTGTTGCTGCGCGGGGCTGGCTCCGACCTGCTGACGGCCGGGACGGCGCAGGAGATGATGCGGCGTGGGCCGCGCGCGCGCCTGGTCGAATTCGAAGGCGTGGGCCATGCGCCGACGCTGGTCGCCGACGGCCAGGTCGAGGCCGTGGCGTCGTTCCTCCTCACTACCGATTCCGTTGCTCATGAAAAGCCACACCGCGGAGCAGGGTGACGCCGCGGCCGCGGTGCCCGGCCTGGTCGCCGCCGCCGAACAGGCCCTGCCGCACCAGGCCAATGCGCTCGCCCGCGCCCGCGCCTTCGCCGAACCCCTGATCGCCGCCGAGACGCTGGAGACCGGCGAGAACACGCTCGCGCACGCCGATGCCGTCGCGGAGATCCTCAAGTCCATGGGCGGCTCGGAGGCCATGCAGGCGGCCAGCTACCTGGTCTACGCGTGCGCCCACCTGAACAAGCCGCAGGAAGTGATCGCCAAGGCTTTCGGCGACAGCTATGCCGCGCTGGCGATGGAGACCACCAAGCTGGTGCGCGTGCAGCGGCAGGCGCGCCAGGACGATGCGCAGCGGCTGGAGGAGTCGCGCGAGCAGACCGAGAACGTCCGCAAGATGCTGCTGGCCTTCTCGCGGGACCTGCGGGTGGTGATGCTGCGGCTGGCTTCGCGGCTGCAGACCCTGCGCTACTACGCCGCCAGCAAGCAGCCGATGCCGCGCGGCGTCGCGCACGAGGCGCTGCAGGTCTTCGCGCCGCTGGCCAACCGGCTGGGCATCTGGCAGGTGAAGTGGGAGATGGAGGACCTGGC
>JAQGMY010000051.1 GCA_028292105.1 Ramlibacter sp. | reverse complement strand
CGAACGGCCCGATCGAGCCGCGCACGTCCAGCTTCTTGCCGCCGTCCACCGGCGTCAGCCGCAGCCCGTATTCGCGGCCGTTTTCCGGGTCGAGGATCTTGCCGCCTTCCCACACGTCCTTGCCTTCGGCCTTGCGCGCGCCGCGGATGATCTCCAGGCCGTCCATGGGTTGGCCCTTGCGCTCGTCCTTGCACTCGTCGCAAAGCTTGCCGGGCGTCGCGTCCTTGACCAGGCGCTTCTCGATGCGGCCGGTGAGCACGCCGCCAGCCTCGACGATGCGGATTTCCGCCTTCGGCTCGCCGGTCTTGTCGTCGACGCTGCGCCATGTGCCGACCGGGGTCGACTGGGCCAAGGCCGCACCGGCCATCAGGGCGACCACGCTTGCCAGGATCTTTTTCATGCCAGTGCCAGGTCCGTGTCGAGCAGGTTCTTCACGCCCGAACGCGCGGTGCGCATCAGCGTGGCCGTTTCGGGGAACAGGCGCGCGAAGTAGAAGCGCGCCGTCTGCAGCTTGGCCGGGTAGAACGGGTCGGTGTTGCCGCCTTCGATCTCCTTCAAGGCGACCTGCGCCATGCGGGCGAACAGGTAGCCGAACACCAGGTGGCCCAGCACCCGCAGGTAGTCCACCGACGCGCCGCCCACTTCGTCGGCATTCTGGAAGGCCTTGAAGCCCAGCTCGGTGGTGAGCTTGGTGACCTGCTCGCCCAGGTACGCCACCGGGTTGATGAACTCGGCCATCTTCTCGTTCACGCCCTCTTCCTCCACCAGCTGCGCCACCAGCTTGCCGAACTTCTTCAAGGTGGCGCCGTTGTTGCCCAGCACCTTGCGGCCCATCAGGTCGAGCGACTGCACGGTGTTCGTGCCTTCGTAGATCATGTTGATGCGGTTGTCGCGCACGAACTGCTCCATGCCCCATTCCTTGATGTAGCCGTGGCCGCCGAACACCTGCATGCAGGCATTGGTGGCGATGTGGCCGTTGTCGGTGAGGAAGGCCTTCACGATGGGCGTGAGCAGCGCCACCATCTCGCCGCTGTCGGCGCGCACCTTCTCGTCGGCGTGGTGCAGTTCCTTGTCCAGCAGCAGCGTGCACCAGACCGCCAGCGCCCGGCCGCCTTCCGCGTACGCCTTGGCGGTGAGCAGCATCTTGCGCACGTCCGGGTGCACGATGATCGGGTCGGCCGGCTTGTCCTTGGCCTTGGGGCCGGACAGCGAACGCATCTGGATGCGGTCCTTGGCATAGGCCAGCGCGTTCTGGAAAGCCACTTCGGTCAGCCCCAGCGACTGGTTGCCCACGCCCAGGCGCGCCGCATTCATCATCACGAACATCGCCGGCAGGCCCTTGTTGGGCGCGCCCACCAGCGTGCCGATGGCGCCGTCCAGCACCAGTTGGGCGGTGGCATTGCCATGGATGCCCATCTTGTGCTCCAGGCCGCCGCAGTAGATGCCGTTGCGCTCGCCCATGGAGCCGTCCGGCTTCAGGTTGTACTTGGGCACCGCGAACAGCGAGATGCCCTTGCTGCCCTGCGGCGCGTCCGGCAGCCGCGCCAGCACCAGGTGGATGATGTTCTCCGCCATGTCGTGCTCGCCGGCGCTGATGAAGATCTTGTTGCCGGTGATGCGGTAGGTGCCGTCCGGCTGCGGTTCGGCCCTGGTGCGCAGCAGGCCCAGGTCGGTGCCGCAATGCGGCTCGGTCAGGCACATGGTGCCGGTCCACTCGCCGCTGACCAGCTTGGGCAGGTACTGCTTCTTCTGTTCGTCGGTCCCGTGCGCGTGCAGCGCCTCGTAGGCACCGTGCGACAGGCCCGGGTACATCGTCCAGGCCTGGTTGGCGCTATTGAGCATCTCGTAGAAGCACTGGTTCACCAGGAAGGGCAGCCCCTGGCCGCCGAACTCCGGGTCGCACGACAGCGCCGGCCAGCCGCCTTCGACGTACTTCGCGTAGGCCTCCTTGAAGCCCTTGGGCGTGGTGACTTCATGCGTTGCGATGTCGAGCTTGCAGCCCTCCTCGTCGCCGGTGATGTTCAGCGGGAAGGTGACCTCGGCGGCGAACTTGCCGCCTTCTTCCAGCACCGCGTTGATGGTCTCGGCATCGACGTCGGCGTGCTTGGGGCAGGCCTTGAGTTCCTCGGTGGCGTGGAACAGTTCGTGGATCACGAACTGCATGTCGCGCAGCGGCGGGTTGTAAGTGGGCATGGATTTACTCCTTGGCGCTCTTGGCGGGTCGTGCGGGTTTGGTGGAAGGTTTGACGGCAGCGGCGGCGCTCGCGCCGTACTGCTGCAGGATGTGTTCGAAGCCGGTGTTCGCGCGGGCGATCGAGCCGGGGTTCTTGAGGAAGCGGGCCTCGTAATGCAGCGCCAGGATCAGGCCGTGGATCTCGAACAGCATCTGGTCCTCGTCGACCGAGAACTCCAGGTGCCCTTCTTCCTTGGCCAGGGCGATGGCGCGCTTCATGGCGGCGTGCCAGGTCTGGACCGACCATGCCAGGGCGTCGCGCACCGGTCCGGGCCGATCGTCGAATTCGACGGCGCCGCTGATGTAGATGCAGCCGGAGTCCAGCTCCACCGAGGTGAGCTTCATCCAGTTGGCGAACATGGCGCGCAGCCGCGGCAGGCCGCGCGGCTCGCTCATCGCGGGATAGAAGACTTGTGCCTCGAAGCGGTTGTGGTACTCGCGCACCACGGAGATCTGCAGTTCCTCGCGTGAGCCGAAGTGGGCGAAGACGCCCGACTTGCTCATTTCGGTGACTTCGGCCAGTGCCCCGATGGACAGCCCCTCCAGGCCGATCTGCGTGGCCAGGCCCAGGGCCGCATCGACGATGGCGGCCTTGGTCTGCTGGCCCTTCTGCAAGGCCTTGCCGTCGCGGGGCCGGGCTGGCTTGACGGGCAGGGAGCTGACAGACATGGGTGGAGGGCTTCCGTGGAATAAAAAGAACGGTCGTTCTATTTTGCAGCATTTCCGGGATCGATGGAGAGACCAGGTGGATGACCGGCAGCCCGACGCCCATGCGCCCTCGTCACGAAAGACACGCGGGCCCGGTAGGGTGTGCGCCGCAGGCGCGCACCATCGACTACGGCACCTTGGAGGCGACAGCCTCCAACCATCGGGGAGGCTGCAAGGTGCGCGAGCAAAGCTCGCACACCCTACGAAACCACGAAACCCAAGCGCGGCCCGTACTCAGAACAGCTGCTCGAGCTCCCGCAATTCAGCCAGGCGGACCTTGGTGATCCGGATCAGGCAGGCGCTGCGCCCGACCGCCTCGGGGGTATTGCTGCGCACCACCGCCACCAAGGTGCGGCATTGCTGGCTGCGGTAATTCTTCCAGCTGCGCTGCGCCGCCACCAGCAAGGACTTCGCTTCGTCCGCGTTGTCCAGGTGGCGCTGGACCTCGGGCGACGAGAGTTTCCTGAGCACCTGCTCGTAGCGAGAAGCCATTTGCTGGTCGATGCGCTCGTATTCGCGGCTCGCGCATGGGCCGGCGTTGCCGGAGTTCTGTCGCGTGCAGGGGTCGGCTGCCAACGCGGCCGACCCCTGCAACAAGAACGAGGCGAACAGCATCAGGATCCGGGTCATGGGCGGCCGCCGTGGCTGCAGTGCTGTGAGCCCGCGGCCGCTCAAGCCTTGAACGGCACCACCAGCTGCCGCTGCTCCCCCAGCCCCTCGATTCCCAGCGTCATCACATCGCCCTTCTTCAGGAAGCGCGGCGGCTTCATGCCCAGGCCGACGCCGGGCGGCGTGCCGGTGGTGATGATGTCGCCCGGCTCCAGGGTCATGAACTGGCTGACATAGCTCACCAGCTTGGCGCAGTTGAAGATCATCGTGCGGGTATTGCCGGTCTGCATGCGCTCGCCGTTCACGTCCAGCCACATGGCCAGCCGCTGCACGTTCTCGACTTCGTCGGTGGTCACCAGCCAGGGACCGACCGGGCCGAAGGTGTCGCAGCCCTTGCCCTTGT